>SDWK01000748.1 GCA_004195335.1 Shewanella sp. | reverse complement strand
GTATTAGTACTATAGCGCATTAGGTGAAAATCTAAACAAGTATAGCTATCAGACGGGGAAATAAGTGGCGATTTATTGTTCGAAGCAAAGCTTTATTGAAGACAATGTTTTGGGACAGCGTCTAAGGCTAATTTGATGACTATTTGCACTCATTCTTTCGGTCTAATCCTCCAAGATTTAATTAATGTTTCAGGGGAAGAACGCCATCGCCCTCACATATCTTAGTTAGCCTGACGATGGCACAACAACACCGAATGAAAGTTATACCAATCTGTATAAGAAAGTGATCTACTCAGTGTTTTTTGGCAAACTAATTCAAGGCGAATGACTACCGAGTATAAATTTGTAAAATAGGAAATAAGCGCTGGCCAAAGGAGAGCGTCATCGAAATGGTCTCTTCGCGTTTAAATTTTTGCTTATAAGCTTCCGGTGCACGCCTTTCGCCATCGGCAAATAATGCCAGCATCTGTTCACTTTGAAAAATTCGACTACCCGAAGAGACATTTTTAAGCGTGACAACAGCCTTTCGAACGCCATTTTCGTTACTCATAACCACATAATTGACGACATCAAAATCACTTATATCTGGCTGAACTTCATTGTCATTAGTGAATTTAATTTGAATATTTTCACTTACAACTCTATCAATATTGAACACGTCATCGGCAGAAGCACAGCTAAAACTGACCAAAAGTAATGCAAGAACCCTAAACATATTTATCCCTAAATAATTAATACCAATCGGTGTAATACACCCTTGATAATATTAAACAGCGTAACTAAAAAAAGGGCCACACTTTTATGCGGCCCTAATATAAAACCTTATTTAAACACTAACTTAAAAACCAGCTTAAACACAAGCTCAGAAGATTAGCCTCTGTGGTGAATATTTATCACCCAAGCTAACAAATGAACTCAATGCTAAGCGACCTCTCTTACCGCTTTGATTAATAATTTCTGCACGTTCTCAGGCGTAATATCGTATCTAGCAAAGGTCATACTGAACTGACCATCCCCTCCGGTCATCGATTTAAGCCGGGTTGAATAGTCATCGACGGTCGCAAGCGGTGCCTCAACGCTGACAACAACTTTACTCCCCCCTTGCGCTTCAGTACCGCACACCATGCCTCGACATGAGCTAATATCACCGGTGATATCGCCCACATGTTCCTGCGCGACAACCACCTTCATCTCAACGACGGGCTCTAATATCACCGGAGTTGCCTGAGCAACGGCGTCGAGAAACGCCTTCTTACCCGCCATCACAAAGGCTATCTCTTTCGAGTCGACACTGTGATGTTTACCATCGAGTAAACAGACTTTAATATCCTGCATAGGGAATCCGGCCAAGGCGCCTGAAACCATGGCTTCTTTTATCCCTTTTTCAACGGCGGGAATATACTGCCCGGGAACCGAGCCCCCCACAACCTTAGAGACAAACTCAAAACCGGCCCCCCTTTCCAAGGGTTCCACCGTCAGCTCAACTTCACCAAACTGACCAGAACCGCCCGATTGTTTCTTATGGCGGTACCGTGCTTTGGCCGTGCTGGTGATCGTCTCACGATAAGCCACTGCGGGTTTATCTGTGTCCATATCAACATTAAACACTTCATGGGCTTTTTCTATTGCGATCTTAAGATGCAGATCCCCCTGGCCCTGAAGTATCATTTGACCTTCGGCATCGTTTTTCGCCAAACTTAAACTAGGATCTTCGGCAACCAACTTATGTAAGACTTCGGCAATTTTTTGTTCATCCCCTCGCCTTTTCGGCATCACAGCTAAACCGAAGATAGGTTGAGGCAACTTGAGTTCAGGAAGATGAAAGTGGTCTTCATCATGGCTATCATGCAACACGGCGCCCACTTCAAGTTCATCTACTTTTGCCACCGCACAGATATCACCCGGTACCGCCTGGGGAACACCGATCTGTTTATCTCCTTGTAACTTAAATATGTGGGTCACTTTAAACGGTTTACGCCCTTCTCCGATAAACAGTTTCATGCCTACGCTCATCGTTCCCTGATAGAGACGGAACACCCCCATTCGACCAAAAAAGGGATCGATGGAGACCCTAAACACATGGGCTAAAACATGATCGCTCGCTTTTTGAGTCAAATCTACCGGTACAACGCTGCTCCCTATACCTTTAACAAATTGAGGAGGATTCGCTTCAAGTGGACTTGGCATTAACTTAGTGATGATCTCCAGCAGTGATCCAATACCGACCTCTTGCTCTGCACTGGTGAAACACACCGGCACCAGATGCCCCATGCGTAACGCAGCTTCCAGTGGCGCATGCAGCTGCTCAGGAGATAAAGACTCGCCCTGCTCGAGATAGATCTCCATCAACTCCTCGTCTTCCTCGAGTACCGTATCGATAAGGTCATCTTTAGCCAACATCGCAGAGTGGAACAAGGGATCACCGGCGCCATCTTCACAATGAAGGTAACAATCGACCACATCATCTAATGATGCCGTAGGTAAATTGACTGGCAGACAACGAGGTCCGAATCGCCGCTGAATATCGGCGAGCAAGCCCGGTAACCTTTCTTCATTGCCATCAATATGGTTAACCGCAATCAATACCACTTTACCCATGGTTCGAGCCGCCTCAAAAGCCCTTTGAGTCAGTGTCTCAATGCCCGTCGTGGCATTAATCACTAACAGGACCGACTCGACTCCGGGCAAGGGTAATAGCGCACGGCCAAAGAAGTCTGGCATGCCGGGGGTATCGATAAGGTTGATATGGTGGTTGTCGAAATCAAGATTCAAGAAGGAGGGTTCTAAACTGTGGCGATGGGATTTTTCTTGGGCAGTGAAATCAGCATGACTTGTGCCCTTATCCACCCTGCCTCTTTGGGTAATTGCCTTAGCGTGGAAGAGTAATGCCTCCAGTAGAGAGGATTTACCCGATCCCGTGTGTCCGAGCACCGCCAGATTTCTGATCTGCTCGGTTATAAACTCAGCCATATTGGCCTCCTTCAATGTCATTTAATTAAGTCAAATGGATTAAACCTTTGCATTACTGCTAATAGAGTGTAGCTAGCTAATAGTGAAGAATCTGAAGTTGTTACCATTGAGTATAGACTTGTACTGGTGACTGTTATTTGACCTAGATCACGCTTTATTTTTACCAGCTGTTTTAAAACATAAATCACACACACAGCGTACACATGTAAGCTTAAACTGGTCGGAAGAGAAATTAATAAGTCCCAGGTGATTGTGTTGGACTCCAAGGTCAGGTAATCTGCTCAACCATTAGTCAATAAAGACCCTGTAAATAACGACAAGATGGGAACTTCCGCAGAGTTACCTAGTCATAAATTTGTATTTAGTCCCACTAGATTATAATGGAATAGCGCTAAACTGATGCCAGAGCATGCTCCTAAAAATATGAATCCGGAAAATTCAAATCCGGGTAAGCGTACGCAAAGCGCGACCGAGACTCGGCACCGCAATGCCACCACCACACCCGAGATGCGTCGATTTATTCAAGAATCCGACCTTTCGGTCATGCAGCTTTCCAAGGTGCTGAACATCGGTGAAGCTACGGTACGTAAGTGGCGCAAACGTGACTCTGTCGAAAATACGCCAAATACGCCCCACCATCTCAATACAACGTTGACGCCTCTTCAGGAATACGTGGTTGTAGGACTGAGGTATCAACTAAAGATGCCACTCGATAAACTCTTTCGGGCAACTCAGAATTTTATTAACCCCAACGTTTCTCGCTCCGGTTTAGCCAGGTGTCTAAAACGCTACGGCATATCACGCGTAGGGGATATAGAGAGCCCCCACGTACCAGAGCGATACTTTAATCAACTGCCCATCATTCAGGGTAGTGATGTTCAAACATATACTCTTCACTTTGAAACACTGGCCGAGACATTGAAAATACCGAGTCCCGATGGGGGTAACGTGGTTCAGGTAGTCTCTCTCACTATCCCGCCTCATTTAACCGAAGAGCAACCAAGTTCAATACTGCTTGGCATCGACCCGAGCAGCGACTGGATCTATTTAGACATATACCAAGATGGCAACACCCAAGCCACGAATCGATACATCGCCTATGTGCTTAAGCATGGGCCGTTTCATCTGCGTAAGTTGCTCGTTCGCAACTACCACACCTTTTTGCAGCGTTTCCCCGGAGCCAGACTCAGTCATACCTCTGTCACGGAACACGTTGAAACTAACAACAAGACGCCTGAAAATCAGGCACCCAGCGGAGACTCATAATGAGCCAGACCTCTAAACCTTCAAAGAAGCCTCTAGCGAGTGATAAACAGTCAGCTAAAACGACTGAGCCTCAACAGGACTCACAAGCTGATTCAAGACTCAATAAGCGTCTTAAAGATATGCCTATCGCTATTGTCGGTATGGCCAGCATCTTCGCCAACTCCCGTTACTTGAATAAGTTCTGGGATATGATTAGTGAAAAAATTGATGCGATCACCGAGCTGCCACCAACACACTGGCAGCCAGAAGATTATTACGACGCCAACAAGAGCACCCCGGATAAGAGTTATTGTAAGCGCGGTGGCTTCCTGCCAGATGTTGATTTCAACCCGATGGAGTTTGGCCTACCGCCAAATATCCTTGAGCTGACAGATACCTCACAGCTGCTCTCTTTAATCGTGGCAAAAGAAGTGTTAGCCGATGCGAATCTGCCTGAGGGTTATGACAGAGACAAGATTGGTATTACGCTCGGTGTGGGTGGAGGTCAAAAGATCAGCCACAGCTTAACGGCCCGTCTTCAGTATCCTGTACTTAAGAAAGTGTTCGCTAACAGTGGCATCAGCGACACCGACAGCGAGATGCTGATCAAGAAGTTCCAAGACCAATATGTGCATTGGGAAGAGAACTCATTCCCGGGTTCACTCGGTAACGTGATTGCTGGTCGTATTGCCAACCGTTTTGACTTTGGCGGTATGAACTGTGTGGTCGATGCCGCATGTGCAGGCTCTCTAGCCGCGATGCGTATGGCACTGAGTGAGTTGGTCGAAGGCCGCTCGGAGATGATGATCACCGGTGGCGTGTGTACCGATAATTCACCGTCTATGTATATGAGCTTCTCAAAGACTCCGGCGTTCACCACCAACGAGACCATTCAGCCATTTGATATCGATTCGAAAGGCATGATGATCGGTGAAGGTATCGGCATGATTGCGTTAAAGCGCCTCGAAGATGCTGAGCGCGATGGCGACCGTATCTACTCGGTGATTAAAGGTGTCGGTTCATCTTCTGATGGCAAGTTCAAATCTATCTATGCTCCGCGTCCAGAAGGTCAAGCAAAAGCGCTAAACCGTGCCTATGATGACGCTGGTTTCGCGCCGCACACCTTGGGGCTTATTGAAGCTCACGGTACAGGTACCGCGGCTGGTGATGCTGCCGAATTTGCGGGGCTTTGTTCTGTATTTAGTCAAGGCAACGACACTAAACAACACATCGCTTTGGGTTCAGTTAAATCACAGATTGGCCACACTAAGTCTACTGCAGGTACCGCGGGTCTTATCAAGGCCTCTCTGGCACTGCATCATAAAGTATTGCCCGCAACGATTAACATCAGTGAGCCGAGTCCTAAACTCGATATTGAAAACTCACCATTTTATCTCAACACCGAGACACGCCCTTGGCTTCCTCGTGCAGACGGTACACCGCGCCGCGCTGGTATCAGCTCATTTGGTTTCGGTGGCACTAACTTCCACTTCGTATTGGAAGAGTACAAACAAGAACACAGTCGAATCGACAGCGAAAAGGCCAAATACCGTCAACGTCAGGTAGCGCAAAGCTTCTTAATTAACGCCGCGAGTAAAGATGCACTGATAGCGGAACTGAACACACTCGCAACGTCAGTGACTCAAGCTCAGTTCAACTTGAAAGATGCCGCAGCTCAGTATGCCCTCCGCGAACTCGATGCCAAGTCACCACGTATTGGTTTAGTTGCCAATACAAGCGATGAACTCGCAACACAGATCAAGCAAGCTATCGCTAAACTAACCAGCGATGATGCAACTGCATGGCAGCTACCTGGTGGCACCAGCTACCGCGCATCGAGCGTAGAAGGTAAAGTGGCCGCGCTATTTGCAGGCCAAGGCTCTCAATATCTCAATATGGGACGCGACCTTGCTTGCTACTACCCTGAGATGCGTCAACAATTGGTGACCGCAGATAAAGTCTTTGCCGCTAATGGCAAGTCGCCATTGTCGCAAACCTTGTATCCTAAGCCTGTCTTTAATAAAGATGACTTAAAGGTGCAAGAGTCAGTACTGACCAATACCGCCAACGCACAGAGTGCCATTGGCGCCATCTCTATGGGTCAATATGCGCTATTCACCGCTGCTGGTTTCAATGCCGATATGGTTGCAGGACACAGCTTTGGTGAGCTAAGTGCTCTTTGCGCAGCGGGTGTTATCTCAAGCGACGATTACTACAAACTGGCATTTGCCCGTGGCCACGCCATGGCAATAAAAGCTGAGCCTAAGAAAGGCGAAACTGAAGCCGATGCTGGCGCCATGTACGCTATCATTACCAAGTCTGCTGCAGATTTAGCCACGCTTGAGAGCACTATCGCCAAATTCGACGGTGTAAAAGTGGCTAACTACAATGCACCGACTCAGTCAGTGATTGCAGGTCCTACTATTTCAACGGCTGAAGCAGCAAAATCCTTGAGTGCACTTGGCTATAAAGCCATTAACTTACCTGTCTCCGGTGCTTTTCATACCGAACTTGTAGGTCATGCTCAAGCGCCGTTTGCGAAAGCGATTGATGCCGCTAAATTCACCAAGCCAACACGTGCGCTGTATTCCAACGCCACCGGTGAGCTTTATGACAATACTGCCGCCAAAATTAAGGCTTCGTTCAAGAACCATATGCTTCAATCAGTCCGCTTTACCGCAGAACTTGAAGCCATGTATGACGCTGGCGCGCGCGTATTTGTTGAATTTGGTCCTAAGAACATCCTCCAAAAACTCGTCCAAGGCACACTTGCCACTAAGATGAGTGAGCTTTGCACCATCTCTATCAACCCAAGCCCTAAAGGTGATAGTGATCTTCAACTTAAGCAAGCCGCGGTTCAATTGGCCGTTGCAGGTGTACAGCTTGATAATATCGACCCATACCAAGCCGATATTGCTGCGCCCGCTAAAGCATCACCAATGAATATCACCCTCAACGCCGCCAACCATATTAGCAAAGCCACCCGCGCTAAGATGGCTAAGTCTCTAGAGACCGGGACAGTGACAAGCCCAGCTCCTCGAGTAGAGAGGATTGTCGAAGAAAAGATTGTTGAGAAAGTCGTAGAGAAGATAGTCGAAGTTGAAAAAATCGTAGAAAAAATTGTTGAAGTGCCGACTGTTGTAGAAAAGATTGTGGAGATTGCTGTACCTATGTCGAATGAGAACGCCCCGAGTCAAAGCCGAACCCTTGCTAATACACCAGCGCAGCAGCCTGCGGCGGCTATTAGCGTCAGCGGTGATGTGCTAAGCCACTTTTTTGCCGCTCAACAGCAAGCTGCAGAGCTTCATCTGCAGTTCCTGGAGATCCCGCAGCAATACGGTGAGACCTTCACGACCTTAATGACTGAACAAACCAAGTTGGCTGGAAACGGTATCGCAATACCAGACAGCCTACAACGCTCTATGGAGCAGTTCCACCAGCTTCAGGCACAGACACTGCAAAGCCATACTCAATTCCTTGAGATGCAAACGGGCAGTAACATTGCCGCACTCAGCCTGCTCAATGGGTTGCCGACTCAAGCTTATGCGCCTGCAATACAGCGCGCGCCAATTATGCCTACGACTTCAATAGCTGCACCTATGGCGGCGGCACCACAAGTGCAAGCAGCACCTGTACAAGCCAAGCCTGTAGCGCCAGCTCTGGTACAACATGCACCAGTAGCCCCTATTGTCGCCCCAGCTCCTGTCACTGTTGCGGCTCCAGTTCAAGTGGCAACAGCGACTAATACAAGCGCCGCGGCGGCTCCAGCTAATACAAGTGCAGCTGAGGGCTCACTCTCTGCGACTCTCTCTGCAGAGAAGGTTCAAGCAACCATGCTTGAAGTGGTTGCCGAGAAGACGGGCTACCCAACTGAGATGCTAGAGCTTGAGATGGATATGGAAGCCGATCTCGGTATCGATTCTATCAAGCGCGTCGAAATACTGGGTACAGTTCAAGACGAGCTTCCTGGCCTACCAGAGCTTAGCCCTGAAGATTTAGCCGAGTGTCGTACACTAGGTGAAATCGTTAGCTACATGAATAGCAAATTGCCTTCTGGAAACTCTACAGCAACAAGCATCGCAGACTCTAGCGCCGCGGCGGCTCCTAATGTTAGTGCCGCTGAAGGCTCACTCTCTTCTGAGCAAGTTCAAGCCACCATGATGTCAGTGGTTGCCGAAAAGACTGGCTATCCGACTGAGATGCTCGAACTTGAGATGGATATGGAAGCCGATCTCGGTATCGATTCTATCAAGCGTGTCGAAATTCTGGGTACCGTACAAGATGAGCTTCCGGGTCTTCCCGAGCTTAACCCTGAAGATTTAGCCGAGTGTAGAAC
>SDWK01000288.1 GCA_004195335.1 Shewanella sp. | reverse complement strand
AATCTAGACATTCTTTGTACTCCATTACATTAAAAGTTAGATGAACAAAAAGTAGACGATTTCTTTGCGTTGTCAATTTAATTACGAACTAAAAACTGACTATTTTAGAGGGGGGTTACATTAGAGCCTAAGTACTTACAGATATGAATAAGTGGCGCTTCTTCTGTGTGGAGGGTAATCGATCAATTCCAATTTAACGATAACAATAATTAACCTTATTTTTGGCCGTTGAGCTTTGTGCAATGATGCGCATGATATAACCTCATAATAGGTGGCCAAATTGACTATTCGACTACACTTCGAAAGTAGTAATTTTTCTGAAAGAGTAGTATTCAATGAGTAAACTTAAAAAAGGCCCCTTAACTATCGAAGTGAATGGTAATAAATATCCTGAATGGGTTGAAGATTCCTATGGATTTTGGGATTTTAATCGAACAGCAGACTCGGATAACCCAGAGAATTATGCAGCCAATTTTTTAGGAGTGGACGAATGCAGGCTACTTCCTGATGGTGTTTATCGCTGGCGGTTAGTGCATTGAGTTTCGTGGTACCCCTTATTCGGGTGCTCTTTCGGGAGAAGTCGCTTGACCCTAACTTGAAAAAGTAGTTTCGCGCTCAGCTTCTGGGTGACAGTCAGCTCGAAGATTGATTAACGTGATGTCAACTTCATGGTAATTCTCACATATGTAGCTTCTGGCAATTAGCCGAGAATAACCGATGATCGGTGGAGCGTGTTCTTACCCAGAAAATAGAGTCTATATCTCTCAGGAATAGAGTTAACTGTAATAATTGTGTAACCCTCCCTATTTTCGTTCTACTTAAAAGTAGAGTTTACTCCTTGTTTCTTGCTCGTCAAATATTCCCACGGAGTTAGATCTCCAAGTGAATCATGTGGCCGCTCTTCGTTATATTCATTCATCCAGTTATCAGTGATTTCACGTACTTCCCTGAGACTTTTAAACAAATACATATCCAGAATTTCTGTTCGATATGTGCGGTTAAATCGCTCGATATACGAATTCTGCGTCGGCATTCCTGGCTTTTTCTGCCACATCTTTAAAGCGTTTACTGTGGATTAAGGTATTGGTCTCGGCTCGTATTTCAACATCCACAGGCTCTACCATTTCAATCAATGCAGCTTCATTCTTGGCCGTACCACGCGCATAACCTTCTCCGCAAACCATAAACCTATGGTCTTGAGTGTTCCGTGTATCGCTCTTTGGTGCATGCGATAGAGCGAGATATACACGAGCCTGGCGATTTTCCCCTCTACAAACATGCTGTTCTTGGTCAGGTTGCCCATCAGGCTGCCAACGGTGCTGAACTTGGATAGGTTGACCAAGGAGCCGTAGTCGACATAGGTATAAGCTTCACGAGGTTCGCCATTGAGTTCATGAATAAGGTTTTTCTTAACGCATTCTGCCATTTGATGAGCCGATTGAGCTCTTGGGGGAACAAAGCTGCCGTCGGCTTGTTTGCAGGCACAACAGTCACCTATGACGTAGATGTTTTCATCTATCGTGCTGATTAAACTGGGCTTAACCATAATCTGATTCGCCCTGTTTAGTTCAAATAGGTCGATGTTTTTGATGAAATCAGGGGCCTTTACGCCTGCGGCCCATAACATCAGGTTTGCCTCAATTACGTCGCCATCGGCAGTGACAAAGCCTTCTGGTGTGGCTGCACTGATCCGGGTATTCTCCATCACATTAACGCCTAGCTTACTGAGCTCCCGTCTGGCAGAGCTTGCAATACGCTCGGGCAGGGCAGGAAGTATGCGCGGACCGGCTTCAATCAGATATATGTTAAGTTTCTCGGCTGTCATCTTACTCAAACCGTAAACTTTGAGCATCTCGGTGACATGATACAGCTCAGCAGAAAGCTCAACGCCGGTTGCACCGCCGCCAACGATGGCGATATTAAGCTTAGTGCTAGAGTCTGATTGATGAACCCGGGTAAAGCTGTCTAATAATGCATTGTGGAATCGATTTGCTTGCTGGTGGGAGTCGAGAAAATAGCAGTGTTCTTTGACGCCGGGAGTATTAAAGTCATTACTGACACTCCCAATTGCGATCACTAACTTGTCATACTTGATATGACGCTCAGGCAGCAAAATGCAACCCGCATCATCGACAATCGGCGCCATGGTTAATTGCTTCGCATCGCCATCTAGCCCGCAAAAGGTCCCTAATTGGAATTGATAACCATGTTTTGCCGCATGGGCAGAATAAACGACGCCATCCAGATCTGAGTCCAGAGAGCCCGTTGCGACCTCATGAAGTAGAGGTTTCCAGATGTGGGTACGATTCTTGTCGATCAATAGGATCTGGGCTTGCGCTTTCTTTCC
>SDWK01000243.1 GCA_004195335.1 Shewanella sp. | reverse complement strand
CTTATAAGGAGTGTGGAAATGAAGTATAAGAATAAAGAGAAAAATATTAATGATTTAGACAAAGGAAGGCGCCAGTTACTCAAGTCGACTGCAGCAGGAACGGTATTAACCGGCTTGGGAGGAACGCTCTCTTTAACTCCTATTGCTGATAGTATCGCAGCAGAGTTACCTCAAGCACCTAAGTTAACAGGTACAGGAAAATGGGTCGCTACCACCTGCCAAGGTTGCACCTCTTGGTGTGCTAAACAGGTCTACATAATGGATGGTAGAGCGATTAAAATTCGCGGCAACGACAACTCAAAAATCCATGGAACCTCAGGCTGCCCACGCCAACATCTTGCCTTACAGCAAGTCTACGACCCTGACCGTATCCGCACTCCTATGATGCGTACAAACCCTAAAAAGGGCCGTGACCAAGACCCTAAGTTTGTCCCTATTAGCTGGGACAAAGCGCTAGATATGTTTGCAGACCGCATTCTTGAATTACGCAGCAAAAATGAGAGTCATAAATATGCCCTGCTAAGAGGTCGTTACTCTTTAATCAACGATCTTCTATACAAACATATGACTCAAATGATCGGCTCACCGAATAACATCTCTCATAGTGCTATCTGTGCTGAGGCCCACAAAATGGGTCCCTTCTATCTGGATGGTAACTGGGGATACAACCAATACGATGTAAAAAACACTAAGTACATACTCTCCTTCGGCGCAGACCCGATTGCCAGTAACCGCCAAGTTAGCTTCTATTCCAGTGAATGGGGTAACGTACTCGAACGTGCCAAGGTCGTGGTTGTCGACCCTCGACTATCAACCTCTGCCGCCAAAGCACACAAGTGGATCCCAATTGAAACAGGACAAGATTCTGCGCTGGCATTAGCTATCGCCCACGAAGCACTGGTGAATGGTCTTTGGCATAAACCCTTTGTTGGTGATTTTAAAGACGGAACCAATCGCTTCAAGTTTGGTGAAACAGTCGATCCTGAGTTATTTGAAGATAACCACGCATATGGCTTAGTGAAGTGGTGGAACTTGGCGCTCAAAGACAACAATGCGGCATGGGCTGAAAAAATCACAGGTATAAAAGCTGATGACATCCGTGATATTGCCCACGATATGGGTAAAGCGTCGCCAGCAGTTCAGGTCTGGACATCACGTGGCCCAGTCATGCAGGCGAGAGGAACATACACCTCGATGGCATGTCATGCGCTTAATGGATTATTTGGTGGTATTGATAATAAAGGCGGATTATTCCCTTACAACAAGGCCCCGCTTAATAAGAGCTTCCCTGATTCTAAGAGCTATCTGGATGAGGTTGCACTTAAAGGCGTGAAGCATGAGAAGATTGATCAACGCGGCCGTTTGGCGCTTCCGGCGTTAAAAAAAGGTAAATCAGGCAAGGGGGTTGTTACCAATAATGTTGCAACCGCCATTAACGCCAGTGATCCTTACAATATCGAAGTCATGCTCGCCTATTTTAACAACTTTGGATTCTCTTCACCTGAGTCAAAAATATGGGAACAGGCACTTTCAAAAGTCGGTTTTATGGCTCACGTAACGACCAATATATCGGAGTTTAGTTGGTTTGCCGATATCCTCTTCCCTGCCAGCCACCACATGTTTGAAAAATGGGGCGTGCTAGCAGCGGCGGGAAACGGGCACAGTCACGTATCAATTCAGCAACCGTCGATAAAGCGCTTGTATGATACCCGCCAAGATGAGTCTGAACTTCCATACATGTTAGCTAAAAAGCTCGCAGATAAAGGCTTCGATGCGCCATGGCGATATATCAACGAGCAACTGCTCGACCCTGAAACAAATAAGCCAGCGACAGATGAAGCAGATTTTGCCAAATTACTGGTTAAGCACGTTACGGCACCACTTTGGCATAAAGATGCGTCAAAATATGGCGACAAGCTTAGTGGGTGGCAAGAGTTTGTAGATAAGGGAGTTTGGAACTCACATAGCTACAAATACCAAAAGCGTTGGGGTAAATTTAAAACCGAAACTCACAAGTTTGAGTTTTATAGCAAAACCTTAGAAAAAGCCTTAGCAAAGCATGCGAAAAAGCATCACGTTACTATCGATGAGGTTGTAAAGGCTTGTGAATATACGGGCTTTGGAGAGTTAGCCTTCGTACCACACTATCAAGTACCCATTCGCGATGGCGACGAGAAGAGCTACCCCTTACTATTTGTCGATCAAAAATCTCGCCTCAACCTTGAAGGTCGCTCGCAAAACTCACCTTGGTATTACGAGTTTAAAGACCTCGATCCCGGTGATGAAGCCAATCAGGATGTTGCCAAGATAAACCCCGTTGACGCTAAAAAGCTGGGCATACAAACCGGTGACAAAATTAAGATTATCAGCACGGTAGGTGAACTGACCTGTACCGCAAAACTATGGGAAGGCATTCGTCCCGGCAGCGTTGCTAAGTGTTTCGGTCAAGGCCACTGGGCATATGGTCGATTTGCGGCAACGGAATTTGGCAAGGTTGCCAGAGGCGGCAGCAACAACGCCATTATTCCTGCACGCTATGACCGATTTAGCGGCGCGTCGGCATTCTATGGTCATATTCGTATTCGTATTGAAAAGGTATGAGGTAACAGCTAATGAAATTAGGAATGGTTATTGACCTACAAAAATGTGTAGGCTGCGGTGGCTGTAGTCTAGCCTGCAAAACAGAAAATAATACCAACGATGGCATTCACTGGTCACATCATATTGCAAAAACAGAGGGCACCTTCCCCGATGTGAAATACAGCTATATTCCAACATTGTGCAATCACTGTGAAGACGCCGCCTGTGTGAAAATATGCCCCACTGGCGCGATGTACAAAGACAAGCGAGGCTTAACCTTACAAAACAATGATGAGTGCATAGGTTGTAAACAGTGTATGGAAGCCTGCCCATACGGGGTGATTAGTTTCAACAAAGCTAAACCACACCGACGTTGGCAGGATGACTCTGAGCTGGTAGACAAAGGAACGGCATCACCACTGATTGTTCTCCACAAGAGTGGCGCCAAAGCTTCACCTAATGAGAATCCGGAACGAGGCGATAGCTACCCAGTCACTCGGGCGGTACTCACGACAGAGAAGTGTACTTTCTGTGACCATCGCTTAGATGTGGGGATGAATCCAGCATGCGTTGATGCCTGTCCATCAAATGCCAGAGTTGTGGGCGATCTAGATGACCCTCAAAGCAAGGTGTCTCAGCTTATAAAAGTACATAAACCTATGCAACTTAAGTTAGAGGCGGGGACTGGTCCTAAGGTGTATTACATTAGAAGCTTTGGAGTATCAAGCTTAAGCTAGCCTAATCGTTTTTCAAAAACAAAGCCGTATTACTGATGTAATACGGCTTTTCGTAAGGGGTAAAGAACTAATAAAGAGCGAAAAAAAAACGAAAATATCCTTATAAATCTATGAAGTACTAGCGTTACAGGGGCCTACCCACTCAAACCAGCCCTTTTACCTCGACAGTTCCAATATCGACGTAACAGACTTATATTGATCTCTAGTTCACCACTTTAGGTACATTTTCATCAGCAAGATCTTGTAGATATTGCTCAATATCGACGGCGAGTATCGGACGACTGAAATAATATCCCTGAAACTCTTCACACCTAGATGATTTAAGAAATTCGAGTTGCTCCAAAGTTTCGACGCCCTCTGCGATAACGGTCAAGTTAAGTGCATGAGCCATAACAATAATTGACTTAACGATGGCGACATCCTCTTTGTCTTGAGGTAAGCCACGCACGAATGACTGGTCAATTTTCAGCTTATTCACAGGAAAGCGTTTCAAACATGACATAGAGGAGTAACCGGTACCGAAATCATCGATCGACATATGGATCCCCAAGCAACTGATGGCATTGAGAGTCCGTATGGTTTCTTCGACATTCACCATCATAATACTTTCGGTGAGCTCCAACTCCAGACAAGAGGGGGAAATACCCGAAGTTGTAATGGCATTTTTGACCGTCTCGAGAAGGTCATGGTGTAAAAACTGTCTCCCCGACAGGTTGACTGAAATATTGAGCGCCGGATAGCCTTGCGAAAGCCACATCTTGTGCTGCATGCAGGCAGTATCGATTACCCATTTACCTATAGGGACGATTAAGCCTGTAATTTCAGCCATATTGATAAACTCTCCGGGGGAGAGTAAGCCTTTATCCGGATGCTGCCAACGAATGAGCGCCTCACAACCGGTGATCCGTCCATTAGGGTCAAATTGAGGCTGATAGTGGAGTACAAACTCATCGCGCTCCAACGCTTTTCTCAAATCTAGTTCTAACTCCAGCCTCTCCTGGGCATATTGATTCATCTCTTTGGTATAGAATTGAAAACAGTTACGCCCCTTCTCCTTCGCCCTGTACATGGCACTGTCAGCATTCATCAGTAAACTATCGACACTATCGCCATTATCGGGAAACACTCCAATACCTATACTGGCCGATATCACCACCTCACTACTAGGCAGCTTAAATGGCTCATAGAAACAGGCCAATAGTTTTCTGGCGACCACTGTTGTGGCATTCTCGGTTCGGGTATTGGAGAGCAATACTGTAAATTCATCACCACCGAATCGTGAGATCACATCCTCTTTACGCAGCGCCCTCTTGAACCTCTCGGCAACCTGCTGCAACAACAGATCACCCACTGGATGACCTGAAGTATCATTGATCATCTTAAAATGATCTAAATCGATGAACATTACCGCCATCTGAGTCTTCGACCGCTTCGCACGCTCAAGCGCCGTATTCATCTGTAATTGAAATGCGACGCGATTAGGCAACTGAGTAAGGCTGTCATGATGTGCCAGATTATAGATGTGCTCTTCAAATAACTTTCGCTCGGTAATATCGCTAAATATATAAATTATCTGTTGAGTGTCGCCATTTTCATCATTCACCGGAATAACCGTTTGCCAGCTCAGAAAATGCTCCCCATTCTTTCTATACCCGGAAACCTCACATTGCCAGATATCATTCTTCTTCAGTGCAGCCTCACGATTGTGGACCATTGATTGAATGGGTTGGTCTGATTGTAAAAGCTGGGGGGATTGCCCGACCACCTCAATTTGGCTATAACCTGTGATCTTGTAAAATGCAGGGTTAACCCTGAGTATCTTGTCTTCATTATCGCAGATGACGATCGCCTCAGCACTCTCTTTGAAAACACTGGCCGCCATCTCCAACTCTTTCTGCGAAGACTGACGCTGTAACTCCAGCGCCACACGATTAGCAAACAATCCCAATACCGGCTTCACCCACTCCTCGATATCCATGGCCTTCTTATCCATGACGGCGATAATGCCTATGGTTTCCCCCGACGGGGCGACGAGTGGAGCACCAAAATAACTGTCGACCTCGAGTTCGTTCAACAACTTATCTTCCGGATAATGCAGAGCCGCACGACTGGAAACAAGCTCAACGTTATGATTCAGTGCATCTTCACAAGGGGTACCACGGAGACGATAGCTAAAATTTTCTTCAACTTTATCTCCAGCCCATACCGCTAACGTTTTGATGCTCTGGCAGGTTTTATCGGAAAATATGCCTATAAAGGCAAAATAAGCACCATAGGCATTGGCTAAATCTTTGACACAAAATTGAAGAAACTGATCATTAGAGGTGGAGTTAGTGGCATTGAGTAAAGCCTTCAAAGTTTCACCCAACTGGTGCTGTCTGGTGACTTCCAACGCCAGCTGTTTATTGGAGGTATAGAGTTCATGGGTCCGCTGGCCAACCTTAACCTCCAAATCTTGCTGTACCTGTAACAATCGCCGATTGACTCGCTTGCGCTCCTCCTGACTGGCGATGAGTATCAGTATAGTCACCATGATAGCCCCCACAGAGGCCTGTAAAGTCAACAGAGATTGAATAGGTGTTTCCATCACGAATGGACCATATCCTGCCAGCGTTCCTAATATGGCAATACCTGAAAACACCGTCACCATCAGGGTCGTGCTACGGTGATAGAAACGAAGCGCCGTCCAGATTAACAGTGGCAATACCAGAAAAATAAGCAGCTGATGCGGATCAAGCTCTGTATGCCAAGGAGAAAAGATCAATAACGCGAGGACAAGGCTAACCAAGCCAGTCCCCCATAATGCGATGACAGGTAGAGGCTCACTCATTGACTCATGAGGTCGAAACCAAGTTAACAACAGAGGGACGATAACCAGAGCGCCGACGACATCCCCAAGCCACCAGGTGTACCAGACAATGCCAAATTCACTCGCCTCGATGAGATTGTGCATCGACAGGCTAACAAGCCCTATCGTCGCGCTGAACAAGGGGGCTATCACCGCGATGGCAACAAACCAGGCGCTATGGTTCACCTGAGTGAAAGGGTAACGTTCGGCGTAGCGGATCAGTAGATATCCGGCGACTATGGCTTCGAGTGTATTACCCAGGGCTATCAAGATAGCGGCATTAAAAGGTAGCGCTATCGACAAGTTAACCAGTAGAGCCCCGAGCATGATCCCCGGCCAGATCCGGTAACCAAAGATAAGGATAGCCGAAATCGCGATACCGGTAGGGGGCCAGACAGGGCTGACACCTGCTTGCTCAAATGCCAGCAATAAACCCAGTCGACCGGAGAGATAATACACAAGTGACAAGATGCCACACAGTGCCAAGAGTCTGAGGTGATACTTTAGTTTTTCGATATCCATATCTTCTATCCATGTCCATATCTGCGACGCATAAAGCGTCATCAATACTTTCGATACTTCTTAATTAAGGATAGCAGTGATATAAGCGTCTGCCTTACAAGCATCACATCAAGGTATATCGCTTAATGATTTAAGGTAAGAGAGGTCAATTAATACGCAGCAGTGCAGAATATAGACTCAGAAGATATATATTCATCTCCCAGTGTTCAGGATTTATTTTACCGCCTCACCAATAGATGGTTTTAATTCTTTAAATCAGCTGTTCACAAAGTGATAATCGTAGCCTAAAACCAAACGATAACTTGGTTTTAGGCTTTTACGAAAAATATCACCTCAATAACTTTAGGCTGCAGAAACGAGCCGGGATAAGTTTACGGATTCATCTCATATTGATCTTTCATGGTATAGACGTAGTTTTCCCACACTCGGGTATTACGTGCTTCATCGACAGCCGGGCGCTTAATCATTCGATTACATATCATCTGTTGCACACGGGTAGCGCTGCCTTTTTGACTCAGTTGCAGCGCAAATTTTGAAAAGTCACGCACCATAAAATCGAAGATCTGCTCTATAAGGTCATCCTCTATCCACTTTATCTTCGCGTTCTCTAAAATAAGCTGGCCATAAACCACAAGAGTGAAGAGCTCACCCAAGATCAGCAGAAAATCGAAATCTTTGCTCTGCTCCTTACTCGGCTTGGCAGCCATAAGCAGTATTTTTAATAACCGGATCTGCTTTTTAAAGATATTTACATTGGGCAGGTTAACGCCATTATAGACCTTACGGTAATCATGGAATCGAGTCTTACCCAGCCCTTTAGTCGCGCCCTGATTAAACAGAAATGTATCATTGACCGGCTCATCCATCGTCGGAGTCTCAGGATACACGGCTGGCTTAAAGAAATAATTAGCCATAAACTTCAAGATAAGAGCCATATTGACGTGAACAGTCCCCTCAAGCTTTGGCAATGCCCGAATATCTCTCACCGCCATCTCGAAATACATGTTCTTCTCAAACCCTTTGGCGGCCATAACATCCCACAGTGCGTTAACCACCTCCTCTCCTTGTGTGGTTACTTTCATCTTAACCATAGGGGTGAATAAGAGGTAACGGCGATCATCCGGGTTGGCACATCGCATGTAATCCACACCCCGTTGGGCAAACAGTTTCATGGCACTCAAACGGGCGTAGGAGTCGATAAACAGCTGCTTAATATGGACAAAGTCGGTAACGTAATGGTCAAACAATCGCCTGCTGGATGCATGATTTATCGCTTCATAATAAGCATGTGAACAGATACCGATCGAAGCCCAGCCCAGATTAAATTTGCCGACATTGACGGTATTGAGCGCCATATCCCATGCATCACGACCCGTCGCTAATATATCCGCTTGAGCGATAGGATAATTATTGAGACGATATTCGGCGACATAGTTTTGAGAGTTAACGACGTTTTGCACTAACTCGTAATTTGGATGTTGAGAGTCGGCGACGAAGAAAACATACTCATCGGTGCCCGTGAGCTTGCCAAAGGTTGACACCAATGCCGCCTTGTTGCCGTTACCGATATAATATTTACTGCCGTTGGCCAGGTAGGAGCCATCATCTTGTCGGGTGAGACACATATCTGTGGAGTAGATATCGGCGCCGTGTTCTTTTTCTGACAAGCCAAAAGCAAAGATCCCCCCCTCATTTAATAGCTTTGCCGCACGTTGCTTTGCCTCTTCATTGTGACTTATCCAGATAGGCGCTAAACCGAGTATCGAAACCTGCCAAGTATACCAATGAGCCAAACCATAGAAGCCTAGTACTTCGTTGAGCGCACAGTTACGAAAGGTGTCCCAACGAACCTCTTCGCCGCCGTAGCCTTCTGGAGTCAGGAAAGTGGCAAACAGCTGTTCTTTTTTCTCGAAATCGAGAAAGTCGGCATACCAGGTTCGCTCATGGTCATCGGCTTTGAGTCTAGCCTTGCCCCGATTCTCAAAAAACGCAATCGTCTTTTTAATCAAGGCTTTTGAGCGAGGATCTAGGTGGTCATAATTTTCAAGCTTTGGATTCAAGATAACGGTTCGTCTATCCACTGTTCCGTTCGAAGTAGGAAGCGGATGTGTGAAAGAGGAGTTGGAATCGGCCTTGCTTGCTTGACTGTTTTGGGTGTGTTCAGCCTGTTTCATATAGCGTGCTCTCAATTGCTTTTATCTGTTTGATAACTTTGATAGAAAATCACTCGTATCACCAATGACCGCTAGATAGTGGTTACTCCCCCCCGAAAGACGGAGAGATGAGGCTCATCATTCACACAAGATAGTGCAACAACAAAAACAACAACCCCAACATAGCCTTAACATTGCATCGTACCACTTAGCCTCTCTCGGCAAAGAGAGAGAACCTGGAACTGTGAAGCATATGGCCTTAATGCCAATACCAATTGGTATTAGATAACCGCAACCGATAGCTGAAACGGACAATTGACCCTAACGATTTTAAACGGGTAGCGAACTTGCCTTCACCTCTAGCGTGTTGAAGCCATGTTTAAGATTAGTGGGTGTTCTGCCACAACTAACTTTATGGACAAAATTATAGCGCTTGGCGTGATATTTTGCGTCTTCTCCCCAGAAGCACAGCTCCATCTGAAGTAACTCCTCTTGACGGTATGCAGCCAACGGCTTCTCGGCCTCATCCCGGTCCCGTCTTTGTAGCTTATTTTCTAGCAGTTGCTCAAATTGATAGTCGGCAGCAATATCGGTGACATGCTTGTTCAGCTCAAACTGGTAGGCGGTTAAATCTCCAGGGAAAACGGCATCAACAAAACCGATATTGGCAGCGGCTTGGGCTCCCAGAGGTAAACAGGATTCGGTCAACACCACCGCCTTCTCCATGCCGACTCTATTGGGAAGTGTATAGGTCCAATACTCGGAGCCGTATAGCCCCATAGCTTTGTAATGTGGATTAAGCACCACGCCGTCGCGGGAAAAAATATAATCACAGGCCAAGGCCATCATTGCGCCACCGGCGCCGGCATTATTTCTAACGGCTGCGACAGTGATCTTGTTGCGTGTTTCCAATATGGCTTTAATGAGATCGTCTATGGCATTGATATTTAACCATGATGATTCGGCTTTATCTTCTGACGCCTCAATATGATTGAGGTGAATACCATTAGAGAAAAAATCATCGCCCCCCATAAGCACCAATACCCGAGTATCTCGTGCAAGCGCCGCCTCATAGGCCTCGAGTAAGCGATAACATTGCTCTATTCCCATGGCGCCATTGTGAAAATTGAAATACAGATAGCCGACGCTTCCCGACTCACTATAAGTTATCTCTGAGAACGTATCTGTCATGTTATCGGGTAACACCTTCAGACCTAATTCAGGAACAGTTTCAATTGCCTTATTCAACACCCAAGTTGCAGGTAACTTAATAAAAGAATGAGACTCTATCTTTTGTCGTTTCAAATGGCTGATCCACACTGCCCCGTCGATTGTCGCAACACAGATGGCCCCCTGGCGCTGACCTAAGATCTGTTTAGGTATATTCCCTTTCAGAGCTCCTTCACTATGAGCACCATAAAGATAAACCGGCTGGCCACAAAATTCATCCAATACGCCAGGAAAACTATCTGCGGCGCGAATTTTATCCAAAACGGTTTGAGTACTGTCTCCAGACCAATCTATCGCCCGCTGAGACTGCTTGAGCAGTGGTCGCAGTGCTCCTTTTACATCGGCTCGAGAATAATCTAAGGCTTGTGGCTTAAACCTGGTACTTAACGGATTTGATTGGAGAGTATCCGCCCGCAGTGTAAACAGGTCGATGATCTCATCGACTAAATGAGCGGCCATCTTAGTCACTTCCTGACGGTAGAGGCTCGCTTTGGAAGCCGCGCGCATAGGAAAGTTCACCGTCGACCAGATATCTCCGGCGTCCATTTCACTATCGGCTTGTAATGCAGTCACTCCCCACTCACTTTCACGATTTAAAATGGCCCAATCCAGTGATGAGGGACCACGATCGCCAGTGATCCCCGGATGAATGATGATACAAAGATGTTCATTCCAGATGTCGTCTGCGATCCGCTGCTTTAGAAACGGGCAGAGAATGATATCCGGACGAAATACGCTAACAAGGTCACGGATCTCGTCATCACACCCGGAAAATATCACTCTCACTTCATGACTCTGAAGCCTGAGCTGCTCAAACACACGCTGAGTTAATCCATTAAATGCCGTTACCAATAACAAAACACGCATAAGGTTCCCAACTTATTCCCAATTTAGAGAATGAAGATAATCAAAGAAGATAAAAAGATTCAGATGCATCGGCATGCAAAAAGTCACACCCACAGCGAAATGTTCAGGTGAAATAGATGCCGATGCTAAAGACTGCTCGAAATTGACATAATAAAAATGGAACCAAAGGGTTCAGTTGTTTCAACTCATGAAAATTAAGCCGTTTCGGGGTTTGCCTTGAGCTGTAACTGCTGAATAAGCTGTGCCAACTTCTCGATGCTGTGTCTTATTGGAGAGGGCATGGTATCGAATTCGATACTGAGCAGCAGGTTTTTGATCTCAAGCCCTAGCTCAGTGTCACCTTCGATAGATAATTTTCGTTGAAAAAACAAGGTATCGGGATCTTCTTTACCCGCTGCGATCAATAGCAACTCTTTAGATTGACCGGAAAATGTCACTTCGGCTTTTTCGGGTTGACGAACCAGCCAACGGCCATCGAAACTGACCTCAAATTCGAGTCCCATATCTTCAACCCGTATGGCGACCCAATTACCCTTAAGAAAATCTAGCTCTTCATCTTCGGCTTGTTCAGCAAGCAGTATGCCGAGTAAGCGTTCCAGCAGATCCGCCTTTAATCGAAAAGGAACTAAAGCTAGTGGCCTGCGAACAAGCTTTGGACCCAGCTCTAACAGCTGATTGGCTACATTGCCCAGAAGTGGTGTTTGCATATCAATCTCGATCCTTAATATAGGAAGTCATCGCTCTACCTACAACAGGAGAGTTAAAAAGAAAATAATTTTAACCAAAATTTATGATCACAAACATGTTTTATATCAAGTATTCGATATCCATTCCCTTTTAAAATCCATTTTCTTATTTTGGGAGTATTTCGGAGCAAGAATATGGAACTGCTGTGTCCAGCAGGTAACTTGGCATCACTGAAAACGGCACTGAATGCCGGTGCTGATGCCGTCTACTTGGGTTTAAAGGATGATACCAACGCCAGATCATTCGCGGGGCTGAACTTTACCCCGAAGAAGCTACAAGAAGCGGTACAATTTACCAAGAAGCAGGGAAAAAAAATCTTCCTCACCATCAACACATTTCCAAAACCGGGTGAAGAAAAGCGTTGGTATGACGCGGTAGATATTGCGGCCAATACAGGGATCGATGCCTTAATTGTGGCTGACTTGTCACTTCTCGATTACGCCCATAGCCACTATCCTCACCTGCCTCTTCATCTCTCGGTTCAGGCCAGTGCCACCAATCTGGGCGCATTGCAGCTCTACAAAGAGGAGTTCAATATCGAGCGCGCCGTTTTACCACGAGTGTTGTCGATGAAACAGGTGAGAGATCTCGCTAAAGTTACCCCGGTTGATCTCGAAGTGTTCGCCTTTGGCAGCCTGTGTATTATGGCCGAAGGCCGTTGTCACCTTTCATCTTACGTCACTGGCCAATCTCCGAATACTGGCGGCTCTTGCTCTCCGGCAAAGCATGTACGATGGCAGGAAGAGGGGACCGATAGATTAACTCGTCTGAACGAGGTATTGATCGATAAGTCAGGCATAGATGAACAGATGGGTTATCCCGTCGTCTGTAAGGGCCGCTACATCACCGAGCATGACAATGCCCCGTCATATCTGCTCGAATCGCCAACCAGCCTCAATACCCTGAGCCTACTGCCAGAATTGGCCAAGGCAAATGTCGTATCGTTAAAAATTGAAGGCAGACAACGTAGCCCAGCCTATGTAGAACAGGTCACTAAAGTATGGCGCAATGCCATTGATACCTATCTCAGAGACCCACAAAATTATCAAACGCAAGCTGAGTGGGACAGAGCGCTCTCTAAAGTATCCGAAGGGCAGACCACGACACTGGGCGCCTATGAACGTACCTGGCAGTGATTAAATCGGTGTTCGAACACAGGAATATAAAATGAAAGCATCACTCGGCCCTTTGCTTTATTGCTGGCCAAAAGAGAAGGTTATGGAGTTCTACCAATCCGTTGCCGATAGTTCGATCCCATTAGTTTATTTGGGCGAAACCATATGCAGTCGACGACGAGAACTCAAATTTTCTGACTATATGGCATTAGCAAATATGTTAAGAGAGTCTGGTAAAGAGGTTGTCATTTCGACTCTGGCGCTGATTGAGGCTCCCTCTGAATATAGCGAATTAAAGAAACAGGTCGACAATGGTGAGTTCATTATCGAAGCCAACGATATGGGTGCAGTCCAGGCAGCTAAAGAGAAAGGCCTCCCCTTCATATGTGGACCTACGGTAAATAACTACAACCTAGCCAGCTTAAAAAAACTACACAGCTGGGGCATGCAGCGATTCGTTATGCCTGTTGAGCTATCTAAAAACTGGCTTAATACGGTCATTTCGGTTGAGAAACCCGAATTCGAGATCGAGATCTTCGGGCATGGATACCTGCCTCTGGCACTCTCCGCACGTTGTTTTACCGCCCGGCATCAAGGGCTGGCAAAAGATAAGTGTCAAACCATCTGTATCTCAAATCCAAAGGGGCTATTGGCTCAAACCCAGGAATCGCAGCCACTATTGAGATTGAACGGTATTCAGACGCAATCGGCTGCGAGTATCGATCTTTCGCCGCAGATTGATGAGATGGTTAAGATGGGGGTCGATTATTTCAGGGTATCGCCTTCGAGCATGGAGTGCATTGCACTGGCAGAACAGCTATTGAATGCCAATACACCAAAGCGTACCGCGAGTACGGAGAGTTTTTGTAACGGCTATTGGTACCAAGAAGCTGGTTTTAACCACCAGAGTTAAGCGCAACGTCAAATAAGGCTGTAAGGTTAGCTCCCTATAGCCTTAACTCTTACTCTGAACCGGCTTCATTTCACCTTGATTTTTCAAGCTTTGCACCAACCCCATACCCCAAAGCATAAAGAGAGCCATACTCAACCATTCCAGTGTTGCAGGCCACCAGATATCGGGTCTGGGCAACTCCATAACCATATCTTGGTAAAAGTGATTATCTCCCACACTCAGACCCAAATCTACATGGGAGAGTAGTAAGAAACTTAAGAAGCTAATAAAGGTTAACACTCCAGTAATGGCATTCCAGCTTGAATAAAAAACCCTTCCCTTCATCAATAGATATACGAGATAGAGAAAAGAGCTAAAACCACCAAAATAGAAGAAATATTTAATCGCCATGGTATGCAGATGATAGACATTGACCGGAAACAATCCTGCTGCGGCTAGCGACATGAAGGTTAAAACCAAGGAGAGAAATAGTGAGTAAAGCAGCTTGCTATCGATCAGTTGAATAGAGAAAAGGCAAAATAAAATCAAACTCAAGCTGCCAAAGAAAAGCCCGCCATTAATCACCACGGCAAAGGTTGAATGCCCATAATGGCCCAGCTCACTGAGAGTATGATTAAAGAAGCTAAAGTGATGACCTTCAAAATCCTGAAAACCTAAGGCGGATAGAATAACGCCAGCCAAAAGCCCGACAATTCCTAGCGTCCCGAATTTAAACGCAAGACTGGTTAACTTTTTACTCTTCTCTATCATATTTCCTTAGTTCACCAGTACCCGATCCGAACAACATATATGGAATCAGGTTTTATTAACGAGGTCTAGCTCAGATTTATTACAATTCCCTTCTAGGAACATAAAGAACCCAGCGCCCTCCCTTACTAACTAACCTACTAACTTACTTTAATATTGGAATAAAAAACAAGAAACTATAGCAATAAGGGCTAAAAAACGCCAAACCATCGCTCGCTTACCAAAGAAAAACACAATATAAGCGATATCGACTTGGTAAAGAAATACCCAACCGTCCGCAGCATGAGAGTTAATCATGCAGCCCCTAAGCTTCCCTCACAACGGAAACCAGAGTGAAACAAGTTTATCCACATGTTTTAACAAGTTATTCACCCAAAAGTACATGATGCATTATCCTGACAGTCAGTTACAATATAAATACTCAAAAAGATGTAATAACTATTCTCCCCCCTAGGTAAACCTAATACGCTTGGAGAAACGATTTACATACTGTAATTAAGGGGGTAATCTTGCCGACCTTAATTTGAATGGATATTCACAACAAACTTCAAATTGAATGAAGTGAACACTTATTGCAATTGTGCCAAACCGACAATTTAGAGTAAAACAACGTGGCTGAAAAACAAACCCATAACATAAAAACGATACTGACATTTATTATTCCGTCATTAATAGGGCTATTACTATTTATGACACCTATCAGCTATCAGGACGCGATTACCATTCCTATAGCTATCGTTTCAAAAGGGCTGCAGGCTTTTCTTGGTGATGCATTAACAGCCATGGTGACTAGTGTGGTTGTTTTCACAGCACTGGCATCTGTTATAACCAAATTACTGAAACCTGCATTTATCATTAACAATGCCTTTTTAAATTCTCTGCTCAATATTTCACCTATGTGGCTGCTCACCAGAATAGTAGGTGCGGTGTTTATCACACTGACGTTTTTAGGTGTGGGTCCGGAAGCTATTCGCTCTGGAGATACCGGGGCGCTCGTCCTGAACGATCTACTCCCGGTACTGTTTTGTGTGTTTATTTTCGCTGGTATGTTACTGCCACTCCTGCTGAACTTTGGTTTGTTGGAGCTATTTGGCACCATGTTAACCAAAATAATGAGACCCATATTCAACCTGCCGGGACGTAGTGCTATCGACTGTATGGCTTCATGGCTTGGTGACGGTAGTGTAGGGATCTTAATGACGAGCAAGCAGTACGAATCTCGTTTATATACCCAAAGGGAAGCCGCGGTAATTGGTACCACCTTCTCGGCTGTTTCTATCACATTTTCTTTAGTGGTCATCTCGCAGGTCAAGTTAGAGCACATGTTCGTCCCCTTCTACTTAACGGTTTGTTTGGCTGGTATTATGGCCGCCATTATCGTTCCTAAACTGCCGCCTTTATGTTGGAAAAAAGACAAGTATATTGACGACACTCCAAGACATCCCGATGACGAAGTGATCCCAGCCGGACACGGTGTTTTCTCTTGGGGACTGGATCAGGCACTCAATAAGGCATCGAAAGCAGGTGGAATCAAACATACGCTCACAGATGGCCTTAAAAATGTCATCGATATGGTGTTTGGTGTCATACCAGTCGTTATGGCAATAGGCACAATTGCGTTGATCATCGCCGAATATACACCGATATTTGATTATCTGGGTATGCCGTTTATTCCATTACTCGAGCTATTACAGGTTCCCGAGGCGACAGAGGCATCAAAAACCATCGTCGTTGGTTTTGCTGATATGTTTATTCCTTCCATTCTGGCAAGCTCAATTGAGTCAGATATGACTCGTTTTATTATTGCGGCTATGTCAGTCACTCAGCTTATCTACATGAGTGAAGTGGGAGCCTTACTTCTTGGCAGTAAAATACCGGTCAATATCTTCGAGCTATTCGTCATATTCATTTTACGTACTCTCGTCACTTTACCTATCATTGCCGGTGTTGCTCACCTGATCTTCTAGATAATACCAATCGGCATAAGAAAGTGATCAACTCAGAGTTTTTTTGGCAAACTAATTCAAGGCGAATGGATGAGGGAATGGTGATCCCTTCTGAAGTTATTCAACGCAGAAGTAGGCAGCCAAAAACACTCCTGAAAGGCAAGCTTTAGCGCACCTGATGCTGTGTTAACGAGCTTAAACGTAGAATAACTATGCTCTTCACTCGTTGCCTTGCCTCAGAAGCGCTAAATTCTCGCTGAGCGGTCACATCTTTATACCGATTGGTATAACACCTGACTGATAAAAGAGTGGCTTTGCCACTCTTTTTTTTATCCCCTCATACCTCCTCGCACTTTTACCATTTACTTCTAAACTTAAAGACTTAACAGACACTAATATTTAAAGAAAAACTCAGCCAAATGAAAATCTACATCTTCATTCTGACATGGCTATTGGGGTGTTTACCCCTGACCCTAGCCAAACAGCCGGAATTCGACTTCTATGAAGCCGACGACGGTCTGTCTATGAATACGGTCAACGATATCGTTACCGATAATGATGGATTTCTCTGGGCTGCAACTCAGGCGGGACTCAACCGTTTTGACGGTAAAAAATTCAAGGTTTATGACGTCACAAATGACCAACATGGGCCAAGTGGAAAGCACATCACTCGACTGTTTTATGGTCGAAAAAAACAACTTTGGTTACTGACAAAAAACGATGGCATCAACCAATATCATCCAAGTCACGACACCTTTAGTTCATATAATCATTTAAACAGCCCGCTACCCGATACTGAGTTTACCGATCTCAGTCAGGACCGTGATGGCAATATATGGCTGGCAACAAAAGCTGATGGCCTTATTCATTACTCGCCCACAGATAATAAGATTATTCATCAATTCACCGATGAAACTAAAAACAACAGCCAAACAAACGAGCTGCTCAGTAATCGGATCACCCTGCTCTTTACCGATAAATTTGAGCGCTTATGGATAGCATCCGATAGAGGTCTCTCTATGATGACCCCTGAGTCAAACCTCACTCACTTTCCTACCGACAACACCCTATTCAAAGACCAAATCACCAGTATAGAAAGTGGGCAAAGTAACACGCTTTGGATAGGCACTAAAACTAAGGGATTATTTTTATTAGATATTGTCACCAATAGCTTCAAGCATATCGATACCGCAACAGGCCTCGAAGACAACAAAATAACCAGTTTAAAAAAAGATCGACTCGGTAAGCTCTGGATAGGACTAGAGAAAAAAGGTTTAGCAAAATACTCTCCCCGCCACAAAACTATCGAGTTTTTTTCCAAAGGTGCCAAAAACGAATATAAACTTAATAGCCCCTTGGTGACCTCTTTAGCAATAGACAGTGATCATCAACTTTGGATTGGCACTAAGGGGGGCGGGCTCAATACAACTTTTCTGGATGCCGAACATTTTGGTCATATTCAACCGCAGAGCTTTGCCGATAACCGCCTTAGTAATGGCAATGTCAGAAGCATTTTCAGAGATCATCGACAACAACTTTGGATAGGCACTGCCAAGGGCTTATATCAGGCCCTGGAGGACAAGGATAATCAAATTATCGGTTTTCAACCATTTTTAGTACCCGGTTCCAAACTATCACAGAGTTTTATCAGTTTCATTAGGGAGGACAAACTAGGCAAGCTCTGGATAGGCACTAGAGGGGAAGGCTTGTTTATCTTCACCCCGGATAAACAGAGCTACATTCACTATAAACACAATCCGGCCAACAACAATGGCTTACCCAGCGATCTTCTTTTTAGCCTCTATTTCGACAGCGATAACAGCGCCTGGATAACGACTATGGATGCCGGCGTCGCAAAATATATCAGCGAGGCCAGAGGGTTCACTCATCTTCAGCATGACAAAAATGATGCTAACTCATTAGCAAGTAACGAAATAACCAACTTAACTCAAGACAAACAGGGAAACTATTGGTTCACTTCCTACAACGCCGGACTGACCCGATTATCCGTCGATGGGACCTTTACTCGCTTTAACACCGACACTCAGGCTGGTTTTCCCGATGATCAGTTAATGTCTGTCTTCATCGGCGAAAATGACACCTTGTGGTTAGGTTCCAGCAATGGGGTTTTCTCTTTTAATCCAAACACCTATGACACCCAACATTTTAATGCTGACAACGGGCTTATCGGAAGTCTTGCTTATCTCACTCTGATGGATAACAAACAAAACCTCTGGGTAGGGACTGCATCGGGCCTTAGTATGTTTGATACCCATGATTTTAGCGTTAAAAACTACACTAACATCGATGGAATTCAGGATAACGAGTTTAATTTCGGAGCAGGTTTTATTGATGATGATAACCGCATCTACCTCGGCGGGATTAATGGTTTTAACCAATTCAGGGCAAATCAGCTTCCCACTCTTAGCCCCCCAAGAGCGCCTATAATTGATACTCTATCGATTCTAAATACGGACCAATCGAGTGTTCTGCGGCATAAAAATAGATCCATATCTGGAGAGAAACAACTGATATTATCCCATCACGATGATATTTTCTCTCTCTATTACCTTAGTCCTGAGCTGCATAGAGCACGTAGATTAACCTATGAATACAAAATGATAGGTTTGCATGATAAATGGCTTACAGGCCATCCAGATCAAATAGCCCGCTTCACGGGGTTAGCTTCGGGAGGCTACACTTTTCTCTTAAGAGCCAAAGATATCAACGGGCATTACAGCCCGATTAAACAGCTAGATATTCAAATACTTTCCACGCCTTGGCTTTCCTGGTGGGCGTACTGTCTATACATCACCGGATCCCTATCTGTATTTTCTTTGTGGCTCTACTCTAAATCGAAAAAATATCGTCAACAGAGTCGATTACTGACTGAAATTGAAAAGACTGAACAGCGACTTCAGTTGGCTTTATGGGGAAGCGGTGATGAATTTTGGGACTGGGATATCGATAATCAAGAGGTGATACGAAGTAATACTTTCCTGAAGTACCCCAATACTGAGACTCACCTGAATGACACCATGAAGCAATGTATTCATCCGGATGATTACGGTGAAATTGCAGCAGAAATTGACCAATGTATGAATCATGGCCAAGATAAATTTAAGTTGGCCTACCGTTCAAAACTGGAAGACGACACCTGGCTATGGGTCCTGAATAGAGGCCAAGTAATCACCAGAGATCCACTTGGGCAACCCACACGAATAGCCGGAACGATTAAAAACATTCAAGCTCAAAAAGATAATGAAGCCACCTTAAAAGCACTCAATCTTGACTTAGAAGCCAGAGTGTTCGAAAGAACGAGTGAGCTTCAACATAAAAACGATGAGCTCAAAGAGACACTCGAAGTGCTCAATCAGACCCAAAGTGAATTGGTCGATAAAGAAAAAATGGCCACGCTCGGCGGACTAGTTGCCAGCATCACACATGAAATTAACACCCCTATCGGTATCAGTGTCACCGCCTCTTCTCACCTTCAAACGAGCGTGCAACGCTTTAATAAGCATTACGCCGATGGCGATGTGTCTCATGAAGAGTTTGAAGAATATCAAAATGAAGTTCATGATTGCTCTAGGTTAATACTCAAAAATTTGGAGCGGGCATCCAAACTTATCAAGAGTTTTAAGCAGGTATCGGTCGATCAATCCCATGAAGATATCCGGAAATTTAACCTCAAGACCTATTTAGATGAGATATTTCTCTCCCTCAACCCTATGCTTTCCCGTACTGTGCATGAGTATGAATACACCTGTCCCGATGACCTTTTCATTAAGAGTAATCCGGGGACCTTCTATCAAATCGTGAGCAATCTATTCAATAACTCCGTCATTCACGCATTCCCTGACGGACACTCGGGTCACCTATCTCTGCATATTATCAAGACAGATCATGGTGTCGATTTGACCTATCAAGATGATGGTTGCGGGATCCCCTCACAGGTTCAAGATAAAATTTTTGACCCCTTCTTCACCACTAAACGTGGCAAAGGCGGCAGTGGCTTAGGCATGAACATCGTCTACAACTTAGTGACCCGTGAGTTAGGAGGGGAGATAACCCTGCACTCAGAAATGGATCAAGGTTGTCAATTTACCATCTCCCTTCCTAAAAGCATATTATACCAATCAGTATAAGAAAGTGATCTACTCAGCGTGTTTTTTGGCAACTAATTCAAGGCGAATGGATGATGGAATGGTTGTTCCCTTGTGAGGCCATTCAACGCAGAAGTAG
>SDWK01000983.1 GCA_004195335.1 Shewanella sp. | reverse complement strand
CCACGTATGGTCTCTACCAAGTTAAATCTTTATCAAAACCCAATTAAGCAGGAGTCAATCAGGATAATAGAAAACCAACAAGAATAACTAACAATTAATAACTGATAGTCAAAATGTCAAATGCCTTAAAATGACACCATAAGTCACAATGATTTAATTCACAGTGGCAGGAAAGTCATGGATTTTTAAATATTTCTAATGGCATTTTAATAATGAATAGTCTAACCAGGAGAGATAAATTGAAAAACTATAAACGTTCGCTGCTGTGCCTAGCCGGAATAGCAGGTCTTGTTTTGAATGCCTCTGCCGCCGTTGCGGCGACCTCGGGTTCGCATTACCCATTGGGAGGAGAAGGCGTCGCCGCAGGTTCTCCGCCGCCACCCGGCTTGCATTACCGTATGTACAACACCTGGTACAACGCCGATACCCTGACAGATAATAATGGCGATGATGTCGGCTTGGATTTTGATTTAAGTGCCTATGCCCAGATACATAGATTTGTTCATATAACAGAAAAGAAAATCTGGGGGGCAAACTGGGGTTATAACGTCCTCATTCCGATGGTGAGCAAAGACATCTCAATTAATCCCATTGGCGTCGATGCCAGCACTTCTTTCGCGTTAGGCGATGTGATTCTGGAACCTCTGGCCCTATTCTGGTACCGAGAACGTTATGATGCCATTTTGACATTGGCACTGATTGCACCCACTGGTGACTATGACGTCAGTGATGCGGCCTCACCCGGTTTAGGATACTGGTCGGGCATGTTGACCGCGGGCGGAACTTATTATCTGGATACAGAGAAGTCCTGGACCATCAGTGCACTGACCCGCACACTGGTTCACACTGAGCAGGATGATACCAATGTCCGTCCGGGCTCCGAATTTACCATCGAAGGGGGGATAGGCAAGCAATTTATGGTCGACAACCAGTGGCTGGTTCGACCCGGTATAAATTATTGCGCCACATGGCAGATTAGTGATGACAGCCAAGATGGCCCAGGAACGATTGCCAATGAACGTAAGCAAGCCTATGGCATTGGCGCTGAGCTCAACATGCTGTATTTACCTTGGTTGCTGCAGGGGAACATGCGCTATGTGCATGAGTTTGGTGCCAAAAACACCGCAGAAGGTTCTTCGTTCGTCTTTACCCTGACCAAATCTTTTTAACCACTAGCATTTATCTGCATGGTATCAGCTTTCAAGGCTGATACCATACCACTACTGCATTTGCGACAATTCCTGTTGAAAGAATTCCAACACCAGACGAACTCTATGTGGCAGATAATGACGACTGGAATAGAGTCCCCAAATGTCCACATCACAGGTAAACTTGTCACCAAACACCTGTTGTAATCGCCCCTCATTGAGGTAATTTTGGCACATAACCGGCGGCACCCAGGCCACTCCAGCACCGTTAACGGCAGCGGTAATACACAGCTCATTGGTTTCCGATTCCAGCGGACCATCGACCTCAACGCTATGGGACTGTTGCTGTTCACTCCACAGCCAAATATTGGCAGGCTGCGCCCCTTTTGCCGAGAGCAGGCAAGGATAATCGCCCAGCTGGCTGGGATGAGTCAGCTTTGGGTTTTTGACAATAAAATCCGGACTGGCGATAAAACTTCGTTTTATCGATGTGAGTTTATGGCCAATAAACGAGCTGTCAGGCGGGTTCCCATGACAAACAAACAGTACCAGATCGGCCTTCACATCCATTGGGTTTTGTCTGCTCTGATAGGAGATGAATTTCATTCTTAACTTTGGATGGCGCTGATGAAAGTTATTCAGAGCATCGCTGCAGGCTAGGTTGATAAAGTCCAATGGGGCGGCGATGGTTACAGCACCTTCAGGCTTCAACTGTAACTGGCCCACACTCAACTCCAGCGCCTCGACTTCGGCAAGAATGTTTTTGCTCCTTTCCAGCAATTCAATACCCGCTTCGGTCAGTGCCAGAGTGCGAGTAGTTCGGTCCAGCAACCGGGTGCCTAGATGCTCCTCTAAATGACAAATATTACGGCTAATTGTTGAGACGGGAATACCCAAGGCTCTCGCCGCCGCACTCTGGCTTTGATATTCGACAACCTTATTAAATAATGCAAGATCTTCGGTTTTCATGGCGGAAATTGGCTTAGCAGTTAAAAATAAGTGTTGGTATTATCAAGATTTGTGGTCATAAATAACATGACCTGACTCAGGCTTTACTCGATTAAAAATATCATTTTTTCTATTACCGGATTTAAGTCACAGGCGTTTATACCAAATAACAACGAATCGAGTATAAGCCTGAACGTATATACTGAGAAACATAGACTTAGAAACTTATTTATAGAAATCATCCCTTAGAAAC
>SDWK01000492.1 GCA_004195335.1 Shewanella sp. | reverse complement strand
AATAAAGCCCGAGATTAAAATTTTCTCGGGCTAAATAGAATGCTAGTTGTTAGCTATTGATTTTCAAGGCCATCGAATTAAACCCACGAACAAAAATAGGTCTAACCATGGTTTCAATTAATGTAGCTCTGCCCTGCATAAATCACAAAGTGACGCAGTGCCAGTACTCCGGTTAACCCTGAACAGGCCACCATCAACATCGCGCCTTTTGTATGGCGTACAGAGCCAGGCATAAGCATCGACAGCAGAGGAACACCGAAACCAATGCCCACGACACCTATCCAGAACACTGCGGCCCACACACCCGTTGTCAGAGACGCTAAGGCCAATGCGGCAGCGCCACCTTTAAAGTACAAGGCACAAAACAGCATAAACAGGAACATGATCTCGGTCGCCATCACTGGTAGCTCCAGCGCATGCATACGCTTCAGCTCTTTATCGTGACTATCAACCTTGAACATTAACAGGGCAACCACAGAGTTTGCCGCCGCACCCGCCGATAATCCCGATACTAAGAAGAGCGCAGGTAACACAGCCGTATTGAGCATAGGGTATGCATTCATCGCCGAGATCAAGAAGCCCGTGTAGGCACCGACACCGATAGCCAGTGTAAACAGCAGAACTTCAATCACCTTACGCCAGCCTAACAACATCTCTGCAATAGGACATAGGAATCCAAGTCCCCATTTAGGCAACTCTTTGCGCAGTACGATCAAGCCATAGGCGATACCCAAAGGTGAGTATGCCAGCAGCGCCAGCACACCAAGTGCCATCACAGACTGGAAATTATAGTTGATCAAAATGAGCCAAAAGTGGAAAGGCTTGGTCAAATCGAACACCAAACACGCCAGACCTAAGCTAATAGCCACGGGGCCGATAATGGCGGCCGCCTTCAGGATTGGACTCTCCGTTTGCTTATCTTTACTGTACCAGCGCATACCGATACCGATCAGCACACTACCGGCAGATAGGCCTGCCATAAACAGATAAACTGCGATGACCCAGTTCCATGTAACCGGATCGTATTGTGCCATTTCTCCCCATGTATTGTTCATGACTCTATCCCCCCTCGCTTAGTCGGAATACGATAGACCCTGGGCTTAGTCCCGAGGTGAACCTTATCCTGATAACTTGGCTTAGTATTTAGTAACTTTGCAACTTCACTGTCGGGCTCGTTAGCATCACCAAATGTCAGGGCATCGGTCGGGCAAACGGTGACGCAAGCAGGTTGCTCGCCACGCGCCAGCCGAGTGTCCTTACAGAAATTACACTTGTCTGTAGCCTTAGTTTCCGGGTTGACGAAACGAACCTTGTAAGGACACGCCGCCACACAATACATACAGCCGACACACTTATCTTCCTTGATGCTAACGATGCCATCCTCGCCAACATAGGCAGCCCCTGTAGGACACACCTTAACGCAGGGTGCATCTTCACACTGCTGACACGATACTCTGTGATACTTAAAATGCAGGTTTGGCGCCTGCCCAAATGGTCCTTCCACCCTGACTTGCAGGCGGGTTACCCCCTCTGGGATTCCATTCTCACTGCGACACGCCACATTACAGGCCTGACAGCCGATGCACTTGTTTTCATCGTGCACCATTACATAACGTTTACTCATAACTGCCTCCGATTAGACCTTTTCGACCTTGACACCTGTGGTGTGTAAGTTCATACCAACAACGGGCGCGGTGCTATCTGGCAACAGATTCCCGCAATGTAGCCCCTTGCCAGAAGCTCTAATTAACTCTTTGTTTTTGGAACCAAATCCCATATAAGCAAACACAGTATCCTGACGGATCCCGGGCGTGACTAAGGCATAACTGGTTTCACTACCTACACTGCTGGTCAGGCGAATCGCATCACCATGACTGATCCCAAGGCGTCCAGCGGTTACCGGATGTATCCAGACAGCATTGTCGGCCATAAGGTTGGCAAGAATGGGCACATTATGAGTCGCCCCATTGGTATGCACTGCAACCTTCCCCTGAATGAAATACAGCTCATCGGCTTTCTTAAGCGGTGCGTCACGATAACGAATAACGCCACGTCCCGGAGCAAATGCCTCGACAGCCGCCGAGCTCAATTCAATTTTACCGCTTGGCGTCTTAAATTTAAGTGCGCTGGCATAAGTGCCATCATCATCGGGCGTTCTGGCATTGGCATAGGTGTCGGAAAACTTGGCCACCATAGAGGGCTCACGCAACATCAATGGCTCCCCATAGCTGACATAGCCCTTTTCCTTGATGTGCTTCAATGCCTTGTCATCCCGGTTCATCTGAGCCAATTGCAAGGTCTCGATGTTCGCCCAGGGATAGAACTTACTTAAACCAAGCGCATCACCCACTTCTTTAAATATCAGCCAGGAAGGCTTGGTATTACCTATGGTTTCCACCACACGTTGACGCACATAATAAGCAGGGTTCTTGCCAGATTTATCGGCTATCTCTTCATCACGTTCCAGATACGTCGACTCAGGCAGAATAAGATCCGCATAAGCGGCGGTCTCACTGATGTACACATCACAGACGGCAACAAATTCCATCTTTTTAATCGAAGCCAGTACCTTAGCTCTATCCGTCATAGTCTGCATCGGATTGGTACGGCTCATAACCCAACCACGTAACTGGTAGGGCTTTGCCTCCAGTGCAGCGGTAAGAATGCTCTGGTAAACCCCACCATTTTTCCACACCATGGTGTACTGCTTATCCATCTGGTCAATTCGCTTGGCCGTCGGTTTAGGCATGCCTGCCACACCAGGCTTAGCTAACTGTGGGGCGACCGTTTCACCGGCAAATTTGTTATAAGTTTTGGCTTTCTTGCCCAGGTATAGCCCACCCTTACGTTCGATATTACCGATCAGTACGTTGGCGGCAAAAATCGCCCGGCGCATCTCAAACTCTTCGGTCGTGAATGTCGCTCTGTGTCCGAAATCAACCACTGCATGAGGTGCATGGGAGGCTAATTCGTGGGCGATGCGGCGGATATCTTTCGCTTTCACATCGGTAATGCCTTCGGCCCACTCAGGCGTATAGGCTTTCACCTCGGCGGCAAATTCTTTGAAACCGACCACATAGCGTTCAACAAACGCTTGGTCATACAGCTTATCGGTGATCAATACATGACACAGCGCCAACGCCACTGCCACATCCGTTCCGGGACGCACTGCGTGCCACTCGTCGGCTTTATCGGCAACCACTGAGAAGCGGGGCTCGAAGACCACCAGCTTGGCACCTCTTTCTGATTGCGCCTTCATCATGCCACGGGTCTCAGACATGTTAATGCCTTCATAGATATTGTGACCGAAGTTAATGATGTACTTAGAGTTACCCAGATCTCGCTTCAACTTAGTGCCAAACATAGACTTGGCCGCGATCACATAGGCTCCAGGACAAAGCGAGCCATGGGTAAAGGTATTCGGACTGCCAAATGCCTTAGCAAGATGGAAGAAATGACCGGAGAGCGAACCTTTCTTGGATGAAAATGCCACCGCCTCGGGGCCATGTTCACGTTTAATTCGGTTCAGATTAGTCGCCATCATCTCATAGGCTTCATCCCAGCTAATCTCGGCCCATTTACCTTCACCACGCTCACCGACACGTTTAAGTGGATTCACGATCCTTTGTGGATCATAGAGCAGGCTATGGCCAGCACCACCTCTGGCACACACCTTGCCACCAAAAGATTTCGCTTCCTTATTACCGGAGATGAAGACATTTTTTCCATCGACCACACGCGCCGAAATCGGGCAACGGGTAGAGCACATCTCACAGATACTGGCGACCTCCTTGCCCACCGCTTTAAGTGGTTCCCTTTCCAATGCCGCTAAAGATCCTGGTAGCATAGTCGCTAGGGCACACGTTGCGCCTCCCGCTCCAGCTCCTTTTATAAAATTCCGCCTATCTAGCTTAATCATGGTTATCTCCATCAACTTCCAGTGGAAGATGAAATCACTCACTGTTTAACACTGTTATTAGTTTTTTTACCTCTATGCGACCTGATGTGCCGACTCAGAAGCTTAGGACTATTGTTATCCCTTACAAAACTCATGGGTATTGTGGTAAACCACATAGGCAAGGTGAGTGTGATCTGATGCAATGAAACAACAATTTCACAACATAGAAATGTGATATTTATCTAATATACAAGACGGGTTGGAGAAAAAAAAAGCACTGACAATGAAATTGTTACGTCGAATAATGTGTCTATTCTTAAGTATTGAACAATTAACACACAACCAGACGGTAATCACAGCCTTATGAAGACAAAGGAGCGGCCCTACCTCTATTACGACACGTGCATATCGTTATGCTCGACCTGTCTGGAACGCGTCGATGGCAAGATAGTGTTTGCCGATGGAGCCGTGTGGATGCTTAAACGTTGTCCCGAGCATGGTTTCGAACAGGTGATGCTCGCCGACGACATCGAGTACTATCGTCGTAGCCGGGAGATCTTCTTAAAAACTCCCGAGCAATGTCGCAGCTATAACACTAAGACCCAATGGGGCTGCCCTTATGACTGTGGGATATGTCCCGATCACGAGCAACATGGCTGCACCGTGTTGGTTGAAGTCACCGATCACTGCAATTTGCGCTGCCCCACCTGTTATGCCAATAGCTCTCCCGAGCGACAGACTCATAGAAGCATGGAGCAGATAAAGGCCATGTTGGATCTCGCCGTTAAAAATGAGGGCGAGCCCAATATCGTTCAAATCTCGGGAGGTGAGCCAACCCTACATCCCGACTTTTTTACCATTCTCGATGAGGCCAAGAAACGGCCGATAAAACACCTGCTGGTGAATACAAACGGCCTTAAGCTAGCTCAGAGCGAAACCTTCGTGCAACGACTCGCCAGTTATGCCCCGGGTATCGAGGTCTACCTGCAGTTCGACTCTCTGGAGAATGATGCGCTGGAGATCATGCGCGCCTCGCCACTGAAGCGCATCCACCAAAAGGCGCTCGAACACCTCAACAGATACCATATCGCGACGACCTTAGTGGTCACCGTCAGACGCGGCGTCAATGACCATCAACTCGGTGACATTATCGAGTTTGCCAAGCTTCAAGATTGCGTTCGCGGCATCACCTTTCAACCTGTGCAGGTGGCGGGTAGACTGGAGAAATACGACCAAGGTTATCAGGCGGCGAGAGACAGGTTAACTCTCACAGAGGTGCGCCGTAACATACTGCAACAGAACTCGACTTTTGCACCAGAGGATATCATCCCGGTGCCCTGTCACGCCGACAGCATAGCCATGGCCTACGCACTTAAACTCGATGGCCAATTCACTCCCCTCACAGGGCTCATCGACCCGCAAACGTTAATCGAAGGTGGCACTAACACCATAAGTTACGAGCGCGACAGCCTGATTAAGAATAAAATCTTTGAACTTTTCTCCACTCACCACTCTCCAGAAAGCCAGCCTCAAGCCCTTGCAGGCCTACTGACCTCAGGCAGCAGACAGAGCGACTGGAACACCTTAGGTTATGAGAATGTGTTTAGGGTCGTGATCATGGAGTTTATCGATGCCTACTCCTTCGATCTTAGAAGTATTCGCAAAAGCTGTGTTCATATCGTGCATCCCGATGCCAAACGCGTCATCCCATTCGATACCTTCAATATGCTCTATCGTGATGATTTAGAAGAGAGAGTATTAAACCCCATTCGAGCTAAACGCCCTAAGATGAAGGGTAGCGTCTCTCAGTATTTTAAGCCTTAACAGGAAACCCAAACAGATGACTTTTAGCATAGGTAAATTGATATTCTCACTCCTGTTGCTTAGTGGCTTTATTATCGGGCTGTGGTTTTGGAATGCGCAAGCAAAGATAGAGCATATCGATGCGCCTCTGCCAGAGAGCTTCCCCGCGCAAGGTTTCTCTCATCATAGTTTTGAGCTGCTACTAAAACGCTTCGTCGATAAACGAGGTGATATCGATTATGAGGCGTGGAAGAAAACCCCTAATGCCCATTATGCACTTAAGCAGTATCTTGCCGCTGTCGCTAAATTCAGCCCTGAAAATGCCCCCGAGCGTTTTGCCAGCGAGCAAGATGCCCTGGCCTATTGGATCTACAGCTATAACGCCCTAGTGATCCACAGTATCTTACAGAATTGGCCGCTAAAATCCGTTACCGATATTAAGGCGCCATTGGAGGTGATCAAAGGCTTAGGATTTTTCTATAAACAGCAATTCATCATAGGGGGGAAGGCATACAACCTCTATCATCTCGAGCAGCAGAAGATGGTGCACGCCAAGGCCGATCCCAGACTGCACTTTGTGCTCAATTGCGGCAGCGCTTCCTGCCCACCCATGCGACCAGAACTACCTGTCGGCGTCGACCTTGTGCCATTTCTGCAACAAGCGGCAATTGAGTTTATCAATGATCCGGACAATGTTCGGGTTAACGCCAAGCGCCAACACCTGGAACTGTCCAAGATTTTCAGCTGGTATATTGACGACTTTGCTGACGTTGCTCCCCTGACTCTCGCGGCTAAGGCTGACAAGCGGCTTCCCACACCGAGTAAAGACCGAGCCCTGATAAGTTACATTCAACAGTTTGCCGCTCCCCATCTCAATGAACAGATTAAGCGGGTCAGCAGCCAGCCACTTGAATATATCGAATATGACTGGAGCCTCAACACCAGCCAGGGTGAAGATTCACCTCACACCGGACGAGAGGATAATTAGCAGATGAACTGCTGCACGGACTTGTATCAGCACCCATTAACCCACCACCTGCTTGGCGATAGCTTTCACCCCGGCGGCCTTGAGACCACGCGGTCACTCGCGGCTCAGAGTCTGGTTAATCGCACCAGCAAGGTGCTCGATATCGCCACAGGTAAAGCCACATCCGCGGCCTTCTTAGTCAAACAATATGGCGCGCAGGTCTATGGTCTGGACTTAGGCATGGATAATCTTCAAATAGCCAAACAGACCTATCGTTCGCTCACAAAACTGCGACTCATCAGCGGCGATGCCATGCAGTTGCCATTTAGCGATAACAGTCTGGATGTGGTGTTTTGTGAATGCGCACTATGCACCTTCGATAATCGCGACGCCGCGATGCAGGAGATCTACCGCGTGCTCAAACCCGGCGGGTTTATCGCGATATCTGACATATACCTCAATCAAACTTTGCCTATCGAACTGGAAACGACACTCAATCGCTGGCTCTGTGTTGCTGATGCTCTGAGCCATGAAGCCAGCATTAAAACAGCCGAACAAGCCGGCTTTAGCCAGATCAGATTCGAAGATAAATCGGCAAGCATTTTGGCCAACATAAACTCGATTAAACATAAGATTAACGCTCTGCAACAGCTCCCCGAAAAGCTTCTGCAATTAGCTGGCACATTACCGATAGACTCACTAAAAAATGGCAGTATTCAAGACGCTCTAATACAGCTAGCTGAATTTATCGAACAAGGCGGGGCGGGGTATTACACGATATCGGCAAGAAAATAGCTAAGATGTGGTTCGCTATTTAAGTCGCTACAGTAACAAAAGGATTAACCTTCTCCAGCCCTAGAGTTAGACCCGGAATCATCCCTGATCCCGGCAATAGGTCATACTTTCTTTTGTATAAGACCTATTTCCTGGCATTGAATAGAGGGCTATCGCCTTTGTCTTCTTCGGACCAGAAGTTGATATTGAATTGGGCATCATCGGACAGTTCGATACGGTGCCAGTATTGAGGCGGACTGGTAGCAAAAGTCCCGGCTTGAATAACCACTTTAGCTTCATGTTCTTGGGCGTGTTCATCGGCAAAACCGAAGTAGGTCACCACTCCCTCCATGACACACAGCTGACCAAACACCCCTTCGGCAGTATTATGATGGGATAACAATGCCGCTGGTACATTGGCCTTGGTGAAAAATGGTGTAGAACGCTGTATGGTCCAATTGGCCGGTATACGTAAATGACTCATAGTAACCTCTCTTTAATCTTTCTTAAAATTAATGTTAAATTCTGTTCAAGCATGGATAAAATATTGATATTCAGTGTGTTAAATCATTGCAGGAAGTTCACGCAACAGAGAAAATGCCTGCTTCATATGACCCCCTGTCACGACGAAACCAATCAGCTTCTTCTCTTCATCGAAGGCTCTGGCCGTCATCCCCTCACTGTTCGCATCCATCTGCCAATTGGCGTCGGCGCGGCTTGTGTTGCCACTTAGCTGTATAGGCAGACGCGGCGTCTTCACCTTAACCATCATAGGCGGCAATGCCACATCGCTGGCCTGGCCGAGTAAGGTTTTAGCTAGGGCATTAGCGCTCATCAATATTGGCTGTAGAAATGGCAACAGGTGCCCCTCTATTTCGGCGCAGTCTCCCAGAGCAAAAATATCTGCAGTCGAGGTGCGGAGCTGACGATCCACCACTATGCCGCGATTCGTTTTCAGGCCGGTCTCAGCCGCCAGCTGAATATTGGGTTTCAGGCCCGCCGCACATATCACGGCGTCAACGCAGTACTCTTGCCCATTTCTCAGCGTTACTGAGATAGCATCTCCAGCTTGTTGCAACCGCTCGACTTGAGTCCCCAACGCTATCTTCACCCCTTGATTACCCAACGACTGAAACAGTTGCGAAG
>SDWK01000476.1 GCA_004195335.1 Shewanella sp. | reverse complement strand
GTATAGGTCCCTTCGAGAGTGAGCTCACGGTTGAGTTAAACTCAATAACATTGAAGCTGTCATCACTGTCTAAACCCGCCAATGCAAACGTCATCGCCTTTTTCGCCTGTTCCATCGCACTACCCGACATAGAACCGGAAGTATCGATCACTAAAATCAACTCTCTGGGAACCCTGTTTAGGCTCTTCTCTTCTGATGGAGGCAAAAGCATAACCAGCGCATAGTCATCGTCGGATTTTGCCTGTCTCTTGGTAGAAATCGTTCCTGTCGATGGCGAGGAATACGTTTGTCCCTGTTGGACAAACACACTGGCCGTTGGCTCACTCCCCACGACGGGTTTCCAGCGCAATACAAAATCTCTGTTGGCCGCGACTCGGCTCGCTAAATGGATCTGATAACCTGTATTATCAAGCGGCGTTTTCTCTATGGCATGATAGGGGCTCGTAACCTCATTCAGTTCAACCCCTGCATCTAGGTCGACTCGAATGTTTACCGTGGGCGCAGTGTGGTTTCTTCTTGTTTCTCTACTTTCTCCACGAAGTACAGTCCCAATTGCTGAGGAGTCGTCCAGCCAGTTCTGATACCCATTGATGCTCTGATATTCAACATCGTCAAGCTGTTCGTAGCTGCCACTTTCAGGGTAATATCTTGGGTTAACGACCATAGGAAACCGGAGGCTAAATTCACCTTCGTCATAGGCCACCAGTTCCTGATAGCTTATCTCAACGACTAAAAATTCATCGGGTCCGAGGTTAGCAACAGAAGTTTTAAATATATTGGGTCGATTCTGTTCGACCAGGCTCGCTCGCTTACCCGCACTCTTTGCCTGCTCATAAATTCTCTTTGCCTCCAACCGTTCCTTAATCTGCCCCTCGATAACCCGGGTGCCGATCAATAACTTCATATGATCGACTGCAGCTTCATTAGGAAGAGGAAAAATATAGCTGCCATTGAGCCATTCGCCGCTGGTATTTTTAAATGTCTGTTTCACTTTGACCCGATTTACCCACCCCGACACCGTCATCTGAACGTCAGTTTCCAGAGGAAGCGAAATCGATACTTGTGACCCACCATCTTGGCCCGCTACTTGGTAGACAAAGCTGCCTTGGGTAAGCTCAGTATCGTTTGATGCTTTCACATTCAAGGATAAAAACAGCAACGACCCGACAAGAACGAGGTAACCGAGAGCCCCCCAATTGGGGGCTCCTTGGCGGGTAACAGATACCCTATCAATTTTCATACTCATATTCCTTTATTATGAAAACGGATCTAGTTGTTAACGGTCAATGCCGACTCTGTAGAGAGAAGTTTGACGGTCACTCTTCGGTCAAAAAAGTCATTTTCGAAACTCTGTTCTTCAATCATAGGCGCGCTGGCACCATAAGCCTTAAAGTCTAGGCGACGCTCCTTTACCCCTTGATTGACCAGATAGGTTTTTACCTCGGCGACACGCTGCTCCGATAATGCTTGGTTGTAGGTACTGTCCCCTCTTCTATCCGCATAACCCGTTAAATCGAGTCTTATCTCAGGAGAGAGAGACATGGCATAAGCCACATCATCGAGCTGCAATTTGAAATGAGGCTCCAGTTCAGAAGATCCGGTTTTAAACTGTACATTCAAGCCCAGAGCAAGTTCGGTCAGCTTTTGCTGATCTGCGGCTTTCAACTGAGCTAACTCATGTTGCACCGAATCATATTGGTTAGATATGGTCATCAATGACTGGTTATCGGCACTGAGTTGAGTCATCTTGGACTCCTGCATTGCCAGTTGAGCTTGCTGTGAGCCTAACTCCGACTCATCACCGACTGACTTACCTAAGATGGTACCGGCAAATGCACCAATAATGGCACCCACAGGACCCGCTACAACGGCGCCAAGCACTATCCCGGAACTGAGTCCTATCAACTCTTCGTGATGTTGACGCTCTTCGCTTGTGTCCGATGCATAACTGACATTTGAAAGGGTTAAGCTGCTAACAACCATTACTGCAATAATCTGCTTTTTCATTTTGTTTTCCCTAATCTTCTTATTAATATAAATGAGTAGTCGACATTGATTCTTTTAATCTCGACGTCGTTTCGATGTGGGTATTAAACAAAATTTAAATGTCGAAGGAAGGGATGAAAAATGGCATTGCTGATATCAATTGTGGCAAGAAAATGGCAATTGCCTTCGCTCTCTTTTATCGCACTTTTTTTCCTGTATAGTCACTGGCAACAAGGCAAGGTAAGACAAGCGGAACACCGATGAAATCTATACCCAAACAACCTCGAAATGCAGGATTCAGCATGTCGAGAAGTGACAGAGTTCAAGGCATGAAATTGCAGTACTAGTCATTCTAATTCAATATTTC
>SDWK01000196.1 GCA_004195335.1 Shewanella sp. | reverse complement strand
AGGCAAGAGGTAGGGCGAAGCAGGATGCCAGAGCCGAGAATAACTAGTCCTACTTTTCATGAAGACAACCACGGATGGTGGGAATGTCGATAATGCAGGAGCAATTAACTACCTTGAACTCTGTCACTTCTCGACATGCTGAATCCTGCATCTTGAAGTGGTTTGGGTATATACCTTAAATAATATCTAACTTACGGTAATTCTGACCTTTTAAACGAATAATCTCTTGCTCAGAAAGCTCATAATAATCGAACATTATTCGCTTCTCTTGGGGAGTGATTTGTCTCATTTCCTCCAGCAGGACTACTTTGGCAAAACAGTTCGCTCGAGCCACCATAGCCGCACCTTCAGAGAGGTCCTTATAGCTCAGGTTATTATCGAGTTCAGTTAAAACTTTAGCCATAGCACTATCTTCGAAGTTCAATTGATAAAGAAGTTGCCAATTGAGTGCGCTCCCATGCTGTAGTACTAATTGATATACTTTTTCTGCTGGAAACTCAGTGGCCATGACAGCATCATAAAGCTCTTTATCGCGACTGTCACTGGCTTCACGAAGCCATGTACCCCAGACCTCCTCAAATAACTTCGCACTATTTTTTAGCACTACCGTCGAGCCCAATTGGCTAAGCAAGGTACAGGTATAAACAAATGAACTTTCCATACCATGAAGCTTAGCTAATGCTTGAGCAGCAATCGCACTCACAACGGAATAGCGCCACAATTTTCTGGTGGTCCACAGTAGATTAGCATGACCTGAAGGTAACCAGTTTCGAAGGCAGAAGTAGGGGATCAACAATTTAAGATTTTCGACCCCGATAAAGTTAAGTACCAGCTTAATATCGGTAACTTTCACATCGGAACGCTGCGGCCGACGGTGTCTGAAAGAGGGGCTGTTGACAATATTAAGCAGATCTCTTGCAAGCCAAGTCTGTTCAGTTATAAGTGGGCTAAGACGATTAAGATCGAGATTTTTACTTTGTAAAAACTCTAAAATAAGCAGTTGATTTTCATTAATCCCCGAGTAGGATAATATCGATTTCGGCGATGCTAATTGATGTCCAAGCGCATTATTAACTGTATTGATCAGTTGGGTGGATACTTCTTCAAACACCTGTTTAGCCTGGATTTGCTTGGTCAATCTCTCCAGAGCAGCTTCCCGCTCGATAGCAAGCTTGCTGGCATCAGCATCGAGTTCAGCATCGAGTTCATCATACATTGAACCAGTCTTTTGCTTACCAACAATAAGTTGCTGGTATAGCCTATGTTCAACCTCTATGACTTTCCCAGGTCTTACCCCCCCAGCTACCGATATCGCCACTGTCTGCTTTTCTCCAATCGTTATCTATCACTATAATTTAGCATAATTTACCCTGAATCAACTGATTATGATGGAGTTTCAACTAAACGAATATCTCAAATATTGATTTATCACTCGTTGAAATATCCGAATTTAGCATCAGGGCTTTGAATCTACCCACAATGTTCAGGGGTTCGGATCACTATTCCACTGCTTATTATCTCATACTCCGTCTTTATCCGTATTGATAATACCAATGGGTATGAAACCACTTCGTATCCGGAAAAATGCCCTATCGATGCACGACTGACTCAAAATGATATAGCGAGTCGAAGCAAAAACCATCTAAAATCCCACTTATTACCCATAAAAAAGGTCTCTAATTAGAGACCTTTTATTTTTCTAAGCGTAACTTATTTCAGCTCTTGCTCAAATAGCTTATAGATACGACGGTACTCATCTAACCAACTCGAAGGTTGTTTAAACCCGTGTGGTTCTACTGGGTAGATAGCCGTTTCGAACATGGGCTTCTCAAGCTCTATTAAACGTTGTACCAGACGAACGCTATCCTGAAAGAAGACGTTGTCATCCAATACGCCACTCATGATGAGTAGTGGCTTTTGCAGCCCCTGAGCATGCTCTATCGGTGAGCTTCGCTCGTAGGCAATAGGATCGACATCAGGCGTATTAAGAATGTTTGAGGTGTATGGCGCATTGTAGTGCGCCCAATCCGTCACTGGACGCAGGGCGGCACCGGCCTGGAAAAGCTCAGGCTCTGTAAACAATGCCATAAAGGTCAAGAAACCACCATAAGAGCCACCATAGGTGCCGACTTTACCGGCATCGACATTCGCATGTGCGGCCATCCAGCTAACACCATCTTTTAAATCCTCAACTTCCGGATGCCCCATGTTGCGATACACTGATGTACGCCAATCACGTCCATAACCCTTAGAACCTCGATAATCCATGTCCAAGACCACATAGCCTTGCTGAGTTAACAGGTTGTGGAACATAAATTCTCTGAAGTAACCAGAGAAGCCATAATGAGCATTTTG
>SDWK01000997.1 GCA_004195335.1 Shewanella sp. | reverse complement strand
ATAACACTGACCAAACTGCCGAAACAGAGACACACTACCAGCGCGAATCTGTCGGTACTGATCTCATCGACTAAAGATTTAGACCTCTGTGATCTCAGCAATACAGACATCTATTACCAGCTTCCGGACTGTATCGACAACCAATACACCCAACTTATCGAACTGTTTTGTAATAATGCGCGTTTAATCCCCTGGTTCCCGTCAATTCTTATCGGTGAAGACTATCGAGCGGGTGTAAACCTGTTAAAAGCGATTAAACCTAAACTCATCGTCACCAACAATACAGGCATTGCTCAAGCCGCCTTTGAGAACGGAATAGATTGGATCGCCGGGCCTTACCTCAACATCACCAACTCATATAGCCTGTTAGCGATGAAGGAGAAATTTCACTGTTATGGCTCATTTATTTCCAACGAAATTAATAAGAAACAGATAAAACACATTGCAGGCACTGATGAGATGAAGCTGTATTACAGCATCTATCACCCTATCTTATTGCTAACCAGCAGGCAGTGTTTATTCCACCAGACGACCGGCTGTCATAAAGAGTCTATGGATGCCGACTGCCTGAACGAGTGCAAGAAATCTGTCTCTATCATGAATTTAAAAGACACCGCTTTTGTCATCGATAAGCAAATAGACGAGCACAACAACATGTATGGCAGTCAGCACTTCCTCAATACAGAGATAGTGAGCGATATACCGGATATGTTCAGCAGCTTTTTTATCGATCTTAGAGACATCAGAACCAGCACAAGAGCCGGACGGAATAAATCGAAATTAGTGCACCTTTTTCAAAGCCTGCTTGAAGGTCGAACAGAGGCAGAAGCTGAACTGCACCACTTGATTGGCCTCACGTCCAACACCCAATATAAAAAAGGGCTGTAAGCTTGTAAGAGAGAACGGCCTTACTCTTGTGACACTTGCTAAGAAATACGCCGCTTTATTTTGCGTTGGTCACTGAATGATTTAATATCTGACACCAGTTTTATACGATATGAGGTTGAAAGATGAAGGACGGTCTGCAACATGAAGCCTACCAAATGGTCCTCTTTAACGCCTTGGCGACCACTGGGAGTCTCACTAAGGCTGCTGAGAAGCTCGAAGTCTCTGTATCGCACGTCAGTAAGCAACTGCACATTCTGGAAGAGAAGCTTAACGTTCAACTCATCAATCGCAGCACCAGAAGTCTCGCTCTGACTCAAGAAGGCAAAGATTTTGCCGATTATTGTGAGCAGATAGTGGGGTTGATCCATAGCGCCAATACTCTAATGACCGACTCCAGAGATGAGGTGTCCGGAAATGTTAGGCTGGCACTCTCCTGCTCATTTGGCACTCTGCACGTGTTACCAGCATTAGATGCGCTGCAGAAAAAATATCCCTCACTCACTACCGAAGTCAGCCTGTTTGATTATAAGGTCGACATGTTAGAGGAGGAGATCGACCTCTGGTTCACCACTTTTGAAGAGATCAATGCCGGTTATGTCGCACAAAGAATCGTCGACACACACTTTATACTATTGGCGTCCCCTGACTACATACAAGAACATGGTACACCGACACACCCAAGCGATTTAGAAGGGCATAACTGCGTCACCTACCATAGTAAGAATCGCAGCTACACTCACTGGTTATTTGCAAACGATGAAGAACAGCTTGATGTACAAGTCTCAGGTAATTATCGGGTCGACAAGGCCGAAGCCATTCGTGACGCCGTTCTGGCAGGCAGAGGCATAGGCTATATCGCCAGCTATCTGTTAACCGATGAGCTGGAGAGTGGAAAACTCATTCCGCTGATGCCAGACTGGAAGCCAACCCAAAAGATGCCTGTCTATGCCGTTTACCCGAAATACCAAAACCTCCCGGTTCGACTGAAAACTATCATCGATTTTGTCAAACAGGTCATAGGCCAACCGCCCTACTGGGACAAAAACTTATCAAAATGGCTTGAGCGTTAACCATTAGATCAAACCCTAGATCGCAGCCATAAGTTTATTCGGTGGCAACAATACCTGACTCACTTGCTCCCCTTACACTCTCCCTATTCTTTCGCTACCCATTAAGTGTGCATAACCTTCTTTTTATGCACCGCTCTTTTTTCTCCTCAAACAGTATTGTTGAACCCTGATTAAGTGACTTATACCAATCGGTATAAGAAAGTGATCTACTCAGAGTTTTTTTGGCAAACTAATTCGAGGCGAATGGATGAGGGAATGGTGCTCCCTTCTGAAGTCATTCAACACAGAAGTAGGCAGCCAAAAACACTCCTGAAAGGCGAGTTTTAGCACTTCTGATGCTGTGTTAACGAGCTTAAACGTAGAATAACTATGTTCTTCACTCGTTGCGAGCAACATGG
>SDWK01000984.1 GCA_004195335.1 Shewanella sp. | reverse complement strand
TACGTATACTCCGGGATGTAAATATTCCATTGTGATACTCCACACCGACTAAATGGGTCTAACTACCATAAAGCTTGATGAAATTACCGCAACTGTTGCCAACCTGTTTAGGCCTGACCCATTACCCCTGTTTGCTTGCTGGGATTCGTGCCCGGCACGTGAATGGTTCCGTGATTCATATTCTTGCGTTTCACAACAGTGCCTTCCCTCGCCAGTTGTTCGAGGGCCTGCTCTACCAGATCCGAATTAATATTTCTTTGAGCAGCTTCCATGCCCGTCGGGTTACTTTTTAAATGACGCCATAGCGATTAAAGTCACCATGACTAAAAAGATACAATAAGTAGCGAGATCTTGCGAGAAACGAAAATTCGATAAAACAGCAGAAGGCCATATATTTCAGGCTTTGCGGTGTTTTTAAAGGTTTTACGAAAGGAGTTAAAACAGAAGATGGTGCCCGGAGCCGGACTTGAACAAGGCTGTATTTAAAGGGTTTTAAGCCGCATTCAAGTCGATTTAAAGTCGCCGATAAAAAAACACCCAGGGAAGCTGCAAACTTTTGTGATATTTCATGGGCTTAGAAAATGCAAAAAAGGCCATGTCATCGTTAGCTGCTGCCGCAGACCCGATACGGTCAGAGACCTCTATCGACACAAACAGCCCCCTAGTCTTTCTTAGGCTACGGCCGCTGTTGCTAGGTGTTCTCGGATACCTGGCCGCAGCATCACGCCTCAGACGGTTACCCTCAAAACTTCAGCGGGCCGGTATCGCAGATACACTAAGACTTTTCAGCCTTATGACCATGTTAGTTGATGGCAGTTTAGTCAGTGGAAGAATGGTGAATTAAGCGCACCCAAGCCCCCTTCTCTATTGTGATTTGATTTATACCCCATCAGCACTAAAATTAACTGCAGGATTTTTGTAATGATGCAGTACTAGCGATAGCTAGGTGATGGACCATAACCTTTTTTGTACTTGTTGCTGAGGTGGAGCATGATCCCTAACTCTATTTATGAATCCCTTCCTGTCATATACATCCTATGCGGACTAGCTGTTCTTTTTAATCTTGATCATGCCTTAGGAACCATGTCTGGATTAATCTTAGTTACTCTTTCCATGATGGTTTCAGTCATGCGCTACAACAACAGGCGAGCAACCTAGCTGAGTTACAGTTCAGCACTGAAACTGTCATCAGTATTGGGGCTAAGAGCTGAATTCTTTAGAGCTCTGGGTTTACGTCCGCATGTAGATTAAGTAGCCGGCTGCGGCGAACGTTGGACAAGTTCTTTTTAAGTAACGGCGTCAGACCGTTAGGGGCCTCTTCCCCTGTCTCGTATCTGCTGCAACAACTAACTCCGACACAGCCCAAGAAAAGGGGCCAACGCACTTTCTCCGCCCCTTCCTTTTAGCTTCCGCCATGAGATACTGAGCCCATGGAAATAATCATCCTCCCAATTAACCTCATGCTTCTCGCTGCCCTGGTTGTCTTTTGTGGCGGAGTTGTTCCTCGCCGTCATCAAAACTGGACTACCGTCTGCGGCTTCTCCATCGGCATGCCCGCCTTCGTCATTATCGGCAGCGGGCTTCTCGGACTCCTTTTCGGTTAACTCATTCGTTAACCGCGGTACTTCTCAGTCGCCAGCTTGGTGAGCCTGTTCTTTTGCATCTGCAGCACATCCAGTCTCCGCCGCTTCTCTTCACCCGTCAGGTTCGACTTACGCGCCAGCTTCATCTTGGTGTTGATAGTGGATAGCTTCTGCTGGATCCTGTTGAGTAGCTTGCGGTACCGCAACTCTTGACCGTGTTCCTGCTGCAGCTCCTTGGCCTGGTCAAACTCGCCCATCTTGCGGAAGTTGTTGATGTCGGCCTGAATCCGGCTCACCTCGCGCAGATCTTCGTAGAACTGCGTCTGGTACTTGGCGTACCCGGGTAGCTCCAGGTCTCGATAGAATCGACGGAAAGGCTGATACTCTGACCATGCCTTATCCGGCTGGGTCTCGCCCATCATCGATTTAGCGATCACATCGTTGCTCGCCACCACCCGCTCACCCAGCCAGCCCAAATAGCCACCCACCAGGTAATCGATCTGGACAGGGCTAAGTACTAGGCCTGATTCCTTGCCGAACAGCGCACCCATCGTATTGACGGTGGCTTTCGATGCCAGCTTAGCAAACTCACTGGTTCCTGAGTGATGTCGGTTTTCGGGGCTTAGCCGCTGCATCCCTGCCGATTCGATATGCCGCCCGGTGAAGTTATCCCGGTTCGAATAGACATCAAGTAATGGTACACCTATCTGTGGCATTGGATTGAAACAATCTACTCTCCGGCTGGACTCGAACCAGCGACCCAATGATTAACAGAA
>SDWK01000480.1 GCA_004195335.1 Shewanella sp. | reverse complement strand
TCTCAGACTCAAAATCAGTGACTTCGGGTATCTGCAATAATCGCACTTCGTACAATTTACTGTGCTGACTTAATAGATTAAGAGACCGAAATACCCTGTGGTTATCCCGACCCGTGATGTATCTGTGGGTCTCCTGTTGCCAGGCTTTGAGATCGATCATGGCGCCATCCATATAGGGCAAGATCTTTTGCCAGCTGGCTTCATTCAAGCTGCCATTACTATCGATCATGCAAGATAAGTGTTGCAGATCTTCACTCGACTTGATGGCCTTAAACAGGGCGATAATGAAATGCAGTTGTAGCGTCGCTTCACCGCCAGAAACGGTTATTCCCGAGATGAAGGGAGCTTGTTTGCGGATCATTTCGAGCATCTGAATGACGCTATATTTTTGAGTCTTAGGGGTCGATTGTCTCGGGCATACGGTTAAGCAGGTATCGCACCCAGAGCATAACTCACTATCCCAACGGATTGTATCTTTACCCTCCACCGAAGCCATACTCAGCGCCTGAGTTGGACAGTGAGCAATGCAATCACCACAACTGTCACACATGTCGATAGTATGAGGATTGTGGCAGTTCTTGCAGTTGTAGTTGCACCCCTGCAAAAAAATAACGAGCCTGCTACCAGGCCCATCGACACACGAGAAGTTAATAATCTGACTTACTGACGCTGTTTTATTTAGCGTAGACAGGCGACTGTTCATGACTCGTGACTCTTGGTTTGCGATTTAAAATCCCGGTATTGGCCGCCGCTTCTGCACCCAACCCTGTGGTATTGATACGGGAGCCTTGCTGCTTAAAGCTAGCAATATCTGATAATTTAATCATGTAGCCTGTGACTCGGATTAAGTCGTTAGAATCGACATTCGCGGTAAACTCACGGAAACCTAAGCTCAGCGTCCCTTTGCACAGTTGGTACATGGCTTCAGGGTTTGATTTTACTGTCTCATCGATAGTCAAAATATCACTGATCCCGGAAGTATAATATTGGTGATGTTCGGCTAATGCCCGCACATGGGAGATAGGGTCTGGCTCGGTACCATAAGGGATCCGCACCCCGGGCGTCACGTCAATATCTAGGCTGATTCCACCTTGAGAGTGCAGAAGCGCTCGTCCATGGTAGCCATAGGTGACAGGGGTTGATTTAACAATCTTATCCAGTTCGGCCGAAATTCGATGGCCTAACTCATTCGCTATTTTGCTATGACCGTAATGCTGACTCGGCTTCTCTGATGCCGTCTCAGATAATTCCGGGTTGCCCAGTAATATGTTTACCGCTTCCGCCATGCCGTAAATACCGAACATAGGCGCAAACCTTTGCTCTTCAATTAGTCCCTCTTTGACTAGGAAACTATTGAAGAAGTGTGACTCTTCGTGGAGGTATTTGCTACGAGCCTCGATCAGCTCATAGGTTAACTGGCAATAATGGGGCAAGGTATCGGCAAAGAAGGTATCGATGTCGTCAGCTTTAAGTGCGACCTCTTTAAGATTGAGGCGCACTAAGGTATTGGCGCCACCCGCTAAAGGTAATGAGTTATAACAGCTTACAATCCCGAACCCTTGTTTGTCATAAGCGTTTTTGTGAATAGGGTAGTTGGCGATATGAGGCTTGCTGCATTCACAGATGTTGCTCGCTGCTACTTGCAACAACTCATCCGGGGTAATATCGGGATCGTACATAAAGGTCAGGTTCGGTGCGACCTGCTTTAGTTCAGCATCGACTCTTAGAATGGTTCGGCAGACGATGTTGTCGCTCGGCCCTATGTTCACATGCATAAAGGCGTCGGGAAGCGTACGGTCGAGCATGATCCAGAAGAGTTTTATTTTTCGGTAGACGACATCTTCATCCAGTCCATCAACAAAAGGCATCAAGATCTCATCCAACTGCCCCAGATAAACCGGGATATTGGTTACCGAGGGAACGTGGTGATAGATGATGGTTAATGCGTTGAGTGCTTCATCCAGATCCTGAGGGGCTTGCAGTTCCAGATATTCCGATCCTTGCTGCAAAAATTTAGCGTAATCGGGCAAAACGTAGCGGGGTTTGAATGGGGCATTGCCCTCAAACATATCGCAGATAATACCTGTTTTCTTGGCCTGAGTGACGGCGTCTGAAATAGTGAGATAAGGTAAACTTGCATCGGCTTCTAAGGCTAAATAGTTCGATTTTTGCTTGGGGGACAGCGTTGGGTCGCTAATGATTTGAGCCAATTTTTCCTGCAAGGTCATGATGCAATATCCACTTTTAAATTATGGTTACCAATTTACCTTGAGTGGCTCATCATCTAAAGTGAAAAACTGTCGCGATATGATTTCCAAAACGTAAATCCGCTGCTTGGCCTCGCACTTAATTCAGTATTGTTA
>SDWK01000472.1 GCA_004195335.1 Shewanella sp. | reverse complement strand
GCTGTTATTAAGACATCTTTTTTAAATTTAAATTATCAATGTCAATATGACTCAGCGCTGTCATTAACACAATTAAAATGCATGTCTTTATGACACCTCGGTTTGGCTGTTATTTTGTAAAACCCTTAATATATAGCAACTTAAAAACTTGGCCTGGCTTGTGCTATAGAATGATCAAGTTTATTAATTTTAGTATTTTTTGAGGTTTAATCATGGCTATTCATGTCAAGAACAACATCCAGTGGGTCGGACAACGTGATTGGGAGGTACGTGATTTTCACGGCACTGAATATAAAACTGAAAAAGGGACCAGTTATAACAGTTATCTCATCAGAGAGGAGAAAACGGTTCTTATCGATACCGTCGATCATAAGTTCAGCCATGAGTTTGTACAAAAATTAGAGATGGAGATCGATCTGAAGCAGATCGATTACATCGTCATTAATCACGCCGAAGAAGATCATGCCGGTGCCTTAGCGGTACTGTTGGCTAAGATCCCTGGTACCCCGATCTACTGTACCGAAAATGCCATCGATTCTATCACCGGCCATCACCACCACCCCGAGTGGAACTTCAATATCGTAAAAACTGGCGACAGCTTAGATCTTGGCAATGGTAAGCAACTGATCTTCATCGAGACGCCTATGCTGCATTGGCCCGATAGCATGATGACTTATATGACCGGCGATGCAGTGCTATTCAGTAACGATGCCTTCGGTCAACATTACTGTGATGAGCGCCTGTTTAACGATGAGGTCGATCAGACTGAGTTAATGGATCAATGTCTGCGCTATTACGCCAACATTCTCACTCCCTTCAGCCCGTTAGTGACCGCCAAGATCCATGAGGTATTAAGTTTCAATCTGCCTGTAGATATGATTGCCACCGCCCATGGTGTGGTATGGCGTGAGGATCCGACACAAATCATCCACAAATATCTGGAATGGGCCGACGAATATCAGGAAGATCGTATCACCATTTTCTACGATTCCATGTCGAATAATACTCGCATGATGGCGGATGCTATTGCCCAGGGGATCCATGATGTCGACTCTAAGGTTGCAGTGAAGATCTTTAACGTCTCCCGTCACGATAAGAATGAAATCTTGTCTAATCTGTTCCGCTCCAAGGGCGTGCTCGTGGGCTCATCGACCATGAATAATGTCATGATGCCAAAAGTGGCCGGCATGCTGGAGGAGATCACTGGGCTGCGCTTTAAGAACAAGAAGGCCGGTGCCTTCGGCAGTTTCGGTTGGAACGGTGGTGCGGTAGACCGTATCCATGTGCGACTAAGTGATGCTGGATTTGAAACCCTGTTAGGACTAAAGACAAAGTGGAGGCCGGATGGAAAGGCGCTGCTGGAGTGTCGTGAGCACGGTAAAGAGGTGGCGCGTAAATGGGCGTTACATCCGCTGGAGAATATTGAGACTAAGCAAGCAAACCCAGTCAACGAGCCCTTTTTGAATGAAGCAGAGGTATCAGAGCCTGCCGTTAATGTCCAAGTGCCATCAACTTGTGTAGATACAGTCGCGGGACAAAGCATGTTGTGCAGCGTTTGTCAGTGGGTTTACGACCCTACGCTGGGTGAGCCTAATCAAGATGTCGCCCCGGGAACCGAGTGGAGCGACGTGCCAGAGACCTTCCTCTGCCCGGATTGCAGCTTAGGTAAGGGCGTGTTTGACCCTATTGCCAAAGAGGCCGTAGCATGAATCAGCCCATCGTTATCATAGGCAGCGGTTTCGCCTCCTATCAGTTGGTGAAGACGATTCGCAGGCAAGATAGTCAACAGGCTATTACCGTGATCACCGCCGATAGTGGTGACGACTATGCAAAACCGGATCTGAGTCATGTGTTTACTAAGGGGCAGACGGCCAAGGATCTGATTAAGATGACCGCCGATGAGTTTGCCAGTAGCTATAATATCACCTTGTTGCATCATAGCCGGGTCGAGAGCATAGATACGACGCAAAAGACGTTACATTGTAATGGCGCATCGATCGCCTACGGGCAACTGGTGCTGGCGACGGGGGCTAAGGCCTTCGTGCCTCCTATAGATGGAGATGCGGCAGGTCGTATCATCACGCTTAATGGTCTGGAAGAGTATCGGGGCGCTCAGGCTGAGCTTGCGAATGCAAAATCGGTACTGGTGATCGGGGCGGGTCTTATCGGTACCGAGATCGCGATGGATCTGGCAAGCAGCGACAGACGCGTGATATTAACAGATAGAGCCGAGGCACTGCTTCCGGGCCTGTTACCCGACTTTATCTCTTCGCAACTGTTTCAGTCGTTGGGTAATCAAGGGGTGAAGATAGCGTTGGGGACTCAAGTCGAGCGGTTGCAACAAGCTGGAGATGCTATCTCTGT
>SDWK01000194.1 GCA_004195335.1 Shewanella sp. | reverse complement strand
AGCCTGCAGCGCTTCGTGCTCAGTGTGCTACTCGACGATGTCTTACTCGAAGCGAGTCACCGCCTACAGATGATGAGTAAGGGCCGATACCGATTACTGCGTAAAGAGGACAGGGCTAAGGGGAATAAAGCGTCCGGATTGGAACTCGAGGTCGAAGATGCTTATACCTCCAAGGTGCGTCCCGTCGCGACCCTCAGTGGTGGTGAAAGCTTTATGGCTGCTCTATCTATGGCGCTGGGCTTATCGGATGTGGTGCAGGCGTATGCGGGGGGCATTAAGCTCGATACCCTGTTTATCGATGAAGGCTTTGGCAGTCTGGATCAAGACTCTCTGGATTTGGCCATTCGTACCTTGATGGATCTGCAATCTTCCGGTCGCATGATTGGGGTTATCTCCCACGTATCAGAGATGAAAGAGCAGATTGGAACCCGTATCGATATCATCAAAACTGCAATAGGCAGTGAGACCCGTCTGGTCTTGCCGTGAGTCGTTGGCGATGGTCATTTTGTGATGAGCTAACTTGTGATAAATAGTCTTGTCATAAACTGGTTACGATGAACTGATTTGTGATGAATCGTGACATTGGATCCTTGGCGATAAAATAAGCGGAGTGTCGTGCTCCGCTTATTTATGCTTAATGTTACCCATTTATTCATCCCCCTTGTTTGTAAATTCATTTTTTTTTGGTATAAATGTGCTTGCTCGTTTACCTCTATAGGTAAAAAAGCCAATTTAAAAATACGGTATCAAAGTGATAACAGGCCCTTAGCCATAGTCTCCATAAGTAGACTCGATTGATGACGCTTTGATAGCAGTTTTGTTTCAGTTTTTTAAAGAAAGCTGTAATAGTCATACAAAAGAATAATAATGTGAAGATGGGGCCAAGTTTGCAAACAGATAAATTTTCTTTTTTTAAAATGTCTCAGGTTAATGCTCAGGTGCTCTCGTTTTTGCAAGAGTCGAGTATTCATAAAAAAGTATTATTAGGTGCGGGTCTGCTTATCGGTGCGGCGATGTTGTGGCCAACGAATCATCAGGTGTTGCCTCAGCGTATCCCTATCGATCTGGATATCGATGCACTTGTCACTCAGATAAGTTCTACAGCAACCACAGAAGCGGTGTCAGTGGTAAAGCCAGATTTTGATAAGAGTATTATCAGTGGTGATACCTTAAGTGGACTATTTGTTCAGGCCGGTGTCGATCAGCAAACCATGTACCGAGTCTTAGAGGCCGACTTGAACATTCTGGCGCTTGATACGCTTAAGCCGGGAAACGAGATAAAGTTCTGGTTGGATGATAAGGGAGAGCTTGAGAAGCTCGAACTTTATTTTTCGGTGGCCAGGCAGGTGGTCTTCAGCCGTTTCGATGATGGTTCCTACAATGTCGAAGAGATTAATATTGAGGGTATTTGGCAAAATCGTTCTGTAGTGGGCGATATCCAGGGATCATTTTATCTGTCGGCTAAGCGAATGGGGTTAGATTCAGGCGAGATCCAGCGAATAGAGTCTTTGTTGAAGGAGAAGTTAAATTTTGCCCGGGATCTGCGGGCGGGCGACAGCTTTTCTGTGCTGATGAGCGATCAATATATCGATGGGTCAATGACAGGCACAAGCGATATTTTAGGGGTAAGCATTCAGCGTGGCCGAAGTAATATCAATGCTTATCAGAATAGCGATGGTAATTTCTATGATGAAAAAGGGCAGAGTTTAGCGCGCGCTTTTCAGCGTATTCCCTTGGCCAGAAACTATCGTATCAGCTCGAATTTTAATCCCCATCGTCACCATCCGGTAACGGGGCGCAACTCTCCTCACAATGGTACCGACTTTGCTACGCCCATCGGCACTAAAGTTATCGCACCGGGCGACGGGATTGTCTCTTTGGTGACCGACCATAGATTTGCAGGTAAGTATGTGGTGATAGAACACGGTAATAAATACCGTACACGTTACCTGCATCTCTCGAAGGCATTAGTGCATAAAGGACAAAGGGTCTCTCGTGGTCAAGTTATCGCTCTATCGGGCAATACCGGCCGTATCACCGGGCCGCACCTTCATTATGAGTTTCATGTGAATGGCAGGCCGGTAAATCCAATGAAGGCCAATATACCAATGGCGAGTCAGTTGTCACGTAAGCAGATGAAGTCTTTCGAGCAACTGGTACAGGTTCGTCAAATGATGATGGGAATGAGCTAACTCTTACTGCAGAGTAAAAATTCAATACACAAACGCCAGCCCAGATGCTGGCGTTTTTTTGTATTCAACTCATGGTTATACCAATCAGTATAAGAAAGTGATCTACTCAGCGTGTTTTTTGGCAACTAATTCAAGGCGAATGGATGATGGAATGGTTGTTCCCTTGTAAGGCCATT
>SDWK01000189.1 GCA_004195335.1 Shewanella sp. | reverse complement strand
CGATGCCGTGACGGTCGCCGATTTCTATCATGCGGCGAGCTCGCTCAGTCGCGGTGTTGCCCTGGCCGGGGCTGGTGGCGCGTACCTCGACGTAGAGGCCCGTGCCGCCTGTGTCGACGTATTCAATCCGTCGCTTCCCTTCCGGGCACAACAGTTGGTTGTTAAAGGGATATATTTTCAGGAATTATCTCAAGAACAACTTGCTAAACAATTGGATATCCCAATTGGTACCGTAAAATCAAGATTAAGATTAGCGCTTGCTAAGTTGAAAGAGCAGGTTGGAGAGTCACATGATTAAATTTCATCCTGAAGCACCCATGCTGTTGTCATTTGTAGCGGGAACGCTTCCAGCTTCTGTGTCAGTCATCATCGCCAGTCATGTCGAGATGTGTTCTCACTGTCAGCAAGAAGTTCAACAACTGACCGAGCAAGCGGCGAATGCCTGTTTTGGCGAAAGCCCAGTGACGTCGATGACGGACACACACTCTGAGCGAGTCGATGATGAGCCTAGCGCGTTTGATTTTGAAGATGAACTCGATAGTAGCGAGTTGTCGATGTTGGAGGCTATAACCGCTGCATTACCGGAAATCCCCCCGACGGAAAATGGCGTGGCAGCGGTTGAAGATAAAGAGATTGAGGTATCCGGTGTCCGTTTTAAGGTTCCAAGAGCATTAAGGTCGATCGAAATAAGGCAGTTTCAAGGTTTAGGAAAACTGTCACGTTCTCGTTTGAGTCTTGAAGATGGCGCTCTTAGAACCAGCCTTCTGCACATAGATAAAGGGGGAAGTGTGCCGACCCATACCCATAAAGGGTTTGAAGTGACCTTGTTACTGCAGGGCAGTTTTGAAGATGAGATGGGGACGTATCATGCTGGGGACTTTATTTGGCTCGACGGTAAGCATACGCATCAACCGGTTACCAAAACGGGTTGCGTCTGTTTAACCGTGTCAAGCGATGCTATTCGTTTCACCAAGGGAGTGAGTCAGTTACTTAATCCTATTGGACAGTTTATCTATTGATTTGGAGATAAAGGTTATGGATAAAAGATTAACCATAGGGATCAGCGCGTGTGTATTGGGTGAGAAGGTCCGTTATGACTCAGGACATAAGCGTTCCACTTTTTGCACTCAAGAGCTGGCCGAGTTTGCCAACTTCAAAGCGTTTTGCCCTGAAGTTGCCATAGGCTTACCTATTCCACGACCCACCATTCGACAAATCATTAAGGACAATATCATTACCGTGTCTCGCCCCGATGGCAGCGGCGATGTCTCAGATGCGCTTACTGACTATGGCAAAAAAGTCGGCAGTCAATTTGCAAAGCTCAGTGGTTTTATCTTCTGCGCCAAAAGTCCAAGTTGCGGCATGGAAAGAGTCAAGGTTCACCATCATCATGGCAAAGGTTCAGATTCTAACGGCGTTGGTTTTTTTGCTCGCGAAGTGATGAAGACTAACCCGCTGCTGCCAGTCGAAGAGAATGGCCGGCTCAATGATGCTGTGATCCGTGAGAACTTTATGACGCGGGTTTTCACCTATCAAAAATGGCTCGACTTGCAAGCCTGTGGCGTGACCAAGCATAAGCTTATCCAGTTTCACAGCGAGCAGAAGTATCTGGTGATGAGTCACCATATTGAGGGCTATCGTCAACTGGGCAAGCTGCTTGGCAGTAGTGATTTAGCGCTCGAGGCTTTGGCTGAGCAATATATTACGGGTTTAATGGCGGCGCTTAAGAATAAGGCATCACGTCAGAGCCACACCAATACCTTGCATCACCTTCAAGGGTACTTTAAAAAGCAACTTGATGAGGCCAAGCGTCAAGAGTTAACCGAGCATATTGATGCTTATCGGCTGGGATTAACCCCACTTTTGGTGCCATTAACTTTGATAAAGCACTACTTGATGGAGTTCCCGAATGACTACCTGGAACAGCAGGCATATCTGAACCCTCATCCTCAAGCATTAAGGTTAAGGTACGGTTATTGATGAGCTTGCTTTGGATACGAAGAGATCTGCGAATATTCGATAATCCAGCATTAACCCAAGCAGTAGAAAATGGCTGCCGCTATGCCCTGTATATATCGACGCCAATGCAGTGGCAGATACATCATGATGCCCCGATCAAGTTGGACTTCATTCGCAGACATTTGCTGGAGATGGGACGAGAGCTTGCTCAATATGGGATTGAACTGATCCACCTCAGTGCCTCAGATTTTAACGCGCAACAGAACTGCTTGATAAACTTTTGTAATGAGCATCATATTGCGCAGGTATTTGCGAATTCTGAACCTGAGTTCAATGAGCTGCAAAGGGATAAGGCCTTGCTTGAGAGACATTTAGGCAAAGATATTGATCTTTTAGAAAAAGAGACTCCA
>SDWK01000746.1 GCA_004195335.1 Shewanella sp. | reverse complement strand
TGATAATAATATTCCAGTAGTTGTAGGAAATCACGAAGAATTTATGGTTCAAGAAGCTCAATTAGTTTTAGTCTTTATAGGGCGTACAGGATTAATACCAAGAGGACAAAGAGCGTAAAGAAGAAAAGTAAGGTCAATAGTTTTAAGATTAATTTTGGGGCAACTCCACCTTGCCCCCTTTGGAGGCAAGGCAGACCAACCCCTTCCAGGGGTTAAATCAAAGCCGGGCCCTCTGGACCCGGATTTTTACTCATTTTCCCCCTCTATACGGTTTAGACAAAGTCCTTAAGACATCGCTCACAAAGGACACACATGAAAAGTATAGTCAAGAGAAGAAGGGTGGCGCTGCATATTTGATATAGCGCATAACCAAGATGAATGGATCAAGGCAAGGGCGCCTCTGAGGCAATCATAGGCGGCATGAGGGCAAGGAAAAAGGCTGGGGCATGGTAATAGGGGGGCGTATTTTTTTAAACCGAAAAGAGCAAGGAGTGTATATTGCATAGACAAAGACTACATGATGAAAATGACGTAGTCAATTAGGATAGGCGTTACAGTCGGGCACGGGCGAATACTATCATGGGAATCAAGGTCGAGGAAGAAGTTCATTCCAAAAGGGCGCCGTATTTGATCAAGATATCTTTTTTTGTGATCGATTCCGGTTTTCCTTTGGGCTGTCGAACATTTCGGCCGCAAAGAATGACAAGTTCATAGGCTTCGAAGATGGCATAGCAATTTTTGTCAAACACGATGAGTTTGTTGCCGTTTTGTTGCCGCACCTTTTCTCTGAATTTGCGGATACCGGTTTCTTTTCCCTGTTGATCCAGTTGGTCCTGCTGGTTCATCCAGGTTCGAAACGCGGTGGTTAAAGCCATGGTGATGATAGTCAGATAGGCGTGGGCACAAAAGCTATCTTTGGTATTTTGGGCTGGGCGTTGAATAAACCAGGCCTGCTTGGCTTCTCGGAACGTAGAGTTTTCTATTTCGCTGCGTGCATCGTAGCCGTCATAGGTATCCAACGGTTTATCGACAGGTGCGTTGGTAAGAATAACCATTGTATCTGAATTAGGATTGTTTTCTTTGTAGGGGTCATCAAGCACGACGACGGCATTTATAGGATTTGCAACAAAATCATTGCGATTTTCATGGCTTCCGCTACCCTTTTCGCTGTAAAAACCTGCTGAAGTCAGCGCCTGTATGCCGACAACTTCCCATCGGTCTGTAACCGTGGTGCTGTTTTTTCCTTTACCCACCGAGCGTTGCAGTTCCCTGATTTGAACAATACCTGAGTCTGCCAGGTTGAGGGCATCGTTGTAAACATTCATGTTTGTTTTGGCGGGAACGTAGAAGAAAATGCCCATATCATGGTTGAGCCACCACATAAAAGGACCGTCAATAAATCCGCGATCAAAGGCTAAGGATACGATTTGGGCATGCCCGCCCAAATTGTCAACCGCCTGTTGGACAAGTTCACGAGCCAATTTGATATCGGCAACTTCTATGGTAGCAAAGCGCATGGCAAGGGGAAGCTTGCTCAAAGGGTCCCAGATGATCCAGATTTTAAAGCCGAAGACCGTCTCCAATACCTTACGAATACGCTTTTTGCGACGGCGAAGTTGCGGTGCTTTTTCTTTGGTCACCTTGCCGCAGCCTTCACAGAGTTCTGTAGACTGGATTTCAGAGGCATCCATGACGGCCTGGATGTGTTTTGGAAAAAACCGATGAGCAGCCAAAATGCCGATGACCTTGTTAAAGAAACGATCTAGAACTGTCTGTGAAATGGCTTGAATGAAAGTGGCGATAAATTGTGGACAGATGGGACCGCGGATTTCGCTGGAGTCCTTATTGGCAGCATTTTCTTTGTTTTCATTTGAACCGCAAGCACTATGAACACCTCGCTGACTGGTGCCTTGCTGAATTTGGCGCGCATTGAAGCCCACCAAGCGCATAAGGGACTGAGACTGAAGTAGAACCGCTTTAATATTCCAAAAAAATGGGCAACCGGCTACGATTCTCATCAAATAGATAAGGATGAGCGCATCGAACTTTATGTTACTTTGCCGTTGTTTTATTTTAGGTTCAAGTTTGAACAGCAGCTTTTTGATTCCAAGCTGAGACAGGAAGCTGAAGAACTCGTCAAAGAGTCCGGCTTCACCCAGGCCATAGACTTCTTCAACATCTTTACCATCGGCGAGGTCGGTCGCAATACCGGCCTGGTCTTTAAGGGCGGTAAACCAGATGAGCCGTTGGGTAATTTTTTGTGAAGCATCTTCAATCAGGTTCAAAGCAGTTATCCTTAATCTTTGATTTTGAACAGGCTTTATCACTGATGGTGCGAAAAACAGAATTGTCCTACTCTTAGGCCGATACTCT
>SDWK01000739.1 GCA_004195335.1 Shewanella sp. | reverse complement strand
ATTTAGTGAAAAGGACATTGCGCTACCCAAGAAGCTCAAGATTTGATTGCCCGAACTTGTAACCCCGGAATACCAAGGCACACCCTCTCCTACAACCCATAAGTTACCTCCACCATCAATAAAATCTGTCACTACAGCTAGCTCTGATGCGGCAAAAAATGAACTACTACCAGCAACAAGCCAGTCCATACCAATCAAGTTGCTAGCAGTTAAGCTGGAGGCATTGCTATATGAGTTCGCTACACTGCTAACGTTGTCGCTCCAGTTGGTTGTTGCCCAGGTATCTGCAGTACCGCTGCGGCCGAATACGTCACTGCCACCAAACACATTACCGAAAAAAGTGTTATTTGTTGCGCTTTCGATGTTGCTATCTGCGGAAGCAATGATAATGCCGGCTACAGCCTGAGATCCGAACAAGACTGCTGCAGCAGCAACAGAATATTTAATGTAATTTTTTACGCTCAATGACACATTCTCCAAGAATATACATTTTGCCACATAGGCAGCCTGTCAGTACGTTAAGCACTATTCGTGCCAGTGTATCATACTTCTTATATAACAACTAGATACGGAAGGTTTAGCAATTATTGCCTTGCCAGTGTAAATAACCTGACATTATTTCTGGTTAATCCCGATAAACCACTCCAATTAAACCAATTCTATTGTCAAATGAGGCACTACAATTGAGTAAGGATATCAACGCTGCCCAAAATCTCATGGAAGAAAACGATATGTTCAGTGATAGAACCTTCAAGCAACAATTAAATGCCTTCCTGGTCGCATCAGTACTGTTTTCAACGTCTGCTCATGCCACGAAGCGGCCTGATAGTCTCGTCTTGAAAATGACGGTTTTGTAGATACTACTGCCGTGACCTCTCGCTTCATGGGGTGTCCGCTATCAGGAACTCCGACGTTTCATCAGCAACCCCAGAAGCCAGAGCTAAGCGACAGCAAGGTGTTGATAGCAGCCAGTTACCGACCTATGCCCAGTCCCTATTCACTGTCTGTTCTTGGGCAAAGCCGTCCGGTCGAGAGTTTTTGGTGTTGGGATAATGCCCTTAACCATATGAGCGGTTTGTAACTTCGAGTAGCTATGGGAGTCAACCAGAAGGCATAGATCAGAAGGTATAGATCGAAAATATTCGAGGACGTTAAGATGGAGCCTGCCCACGTATCCCCAAGAGCATCCCCAGCGGGTTATCTACTGTCTGGGCTGTTTTTCGTCAGCTGCCCTTGTCATCTTCTGTTCGTGATCCCTCTGATTTCTGGAACACTCTTGGGCGCCTATCTAAGCGAGCATTACCTTCCTGTTTTTGGAGGATTGCAGTTAGTTTCGCTGGTTTCCGGCGTGGCGAGTATGCACTTCCTGGATAGGTGTTAGGATCGATTCGGCTCACCCCTGTGGAATATAAAGCTATGGAGAGAGACCGCTCAGTGTCGACTCTTTTCCCTTTCGACCCGCCGTTCACTGCTTCGTTTATCGACGTCAGTTCTGACCACTGAATGCTTTACTACACTACCTCTATACTTTCGTAACGGTGCCCGTCATGCAACATGTTCTGAACCGCTGCAAACCACTAACGGGGCTTTTCTGTCTGCTCCTGGTGTTGTTTTCATCAAGCGCCAATGCGAGTGACGAGACGTTTTCGGCCGATGTTGCCATGCTCAATTTCACCCTAGGAAAAGTGGGCATCGCCGACAACATCGATGCCCCTCTGCGCTATGGCATCGAATACCGGATGCGCTCCCTTTCACGATGGAAACTAATTCCAGCCTTCGGCTTTGCGCATGCCGTGAACAGTGCCGGCTTTATCTATACGGATCTGCGGCACGATTTTTGGCTAACCGATCGATGGCTGGCTATTCCGAGTTTTGGTGTCGGTTCTTTCGACGACAGCGACGATATTCAATTGGGTAATAAGCTGGAGTTCAGAACAGGGATTGAGCTTGCCTATCGGTTCCATAAGCAATATCGCATTGGCTTTGCACTTTTCCACCTGTCAAATGCAGGCCTAGGGCGTGAAAATCCAGGCACGGAATCACTGGTGATTTCACTGTGCATCCCCTTGGGAGATTGACGCTAAATTTTACTCGCTTAGTTCGGTGTCCAGAAATGGAGGGGCGGATCATCCTCCTAAATTCTCACAGGAGCAGAGATCGTACGTAAGTGCTATTCTGGCCTGTGTTCGATAGTGCTGCCCGCGTTGATCTGGGTGTGGGCGTTATCAGAGCCATAAAATAATAATAAAGCAGTGAGAGTCACCCTTATGCAATTTGAAAAAGTCATTGTCGGTTTTTTCGTCATCCTCGCCTTGGCGCTGAATGTGGTTTTCGTTATCGGCGATATCAACAATCCCGCGCACCATGATGTCTG
>SDWK01000473.1 GCA_004195335.1 Shewanella sp. | reverse complement strand
AACGTAAACAGACGTTTATCTCGGTGATCTCGTTTATCTCGATTATCGGCATTACGCTTGGCGTTGCTGCGCTGATTGTAGTCCTTGCTGTTATGACCGGTTTTCATGACGGTGTCAGGCAGCAGATTCTCGGTAATGTACCGCATGTTCTTGTGCAGAAACATGGCGAGAGCCTGACTGATTCTGATGCGGTTGTCGCGGCGGCGAAGGCGGCCTCTCCTCATGTTTTGAATGCGTCTCCTTTTGTCAGCAAGGAAGCCATGCTGCTTTCGAAGCGGAATGTTGCTGCTGTCAATGTCAAAGGCGTTGAACGACAGAACAAAATCTTTCGTCAGAGTTTTTTGACCGAATCTGGCGGTGAAGTTGAGACCATCCTGTACGATTCTGAGGAAGCGCAGCCGGGTATCTTGATCGGCCTGGATACCGCTACGACATTGGGTGTCGCCGTCGGTGACTCCATTAATGTTATCCCGCCTATGTTCACGATTACGCCTTTCGGAATGATCCCGAAGATGAAGCCGTTCAAAATAGTCGGTATTTTTAAGCAGCGAGGAGGCTTTATTGATGCCTATTTCGCCTACATCGATCTCACAGAAGCCCAGCACTTCTTCGATCTCAACGAGGGTGTGACCGGTGTTGAAGTGGAGGTCGACAGCTTTGATCAGGCGGCTCCTGTTGCCAGCAGCCTTCGTCAGGAATTCGGATTCCCATACTCTGTTCGTTCATGGGAGGATATGTTCGGTTCCTTCCTCTCCGCACTCAAACTGGAGAAACTTGGCCTGTTCATCGTTCTTGGCATTATCGTCTTGGTTGCCGCTTTTAACATCGCGACGACGCTGATCATGGTGGTGATGGAAAAGCATCGTGATATTGCCATTCTGCGGTCCATGGGCGCAACGTCTCGCAGTATTATGCAGATTTTTGTTTTTGAGGGATTGATCATCGGTACTCTGGGAACACTCCTCGGTACGGGGCTCGGGCTGTTGCTGGCCAAGAACGCTGATCCTCTCATCAAGGGCTTGGAGAATCTGCTTAATGTTAAAATCTTTGATCAGAGCGTGTACGGCATGGATCACTTCCCCTCGGTGGTTAATACGGGCGATGTTGTCGCCGTCGTTATCGTGGCCATGACTATCTCCTTGCTCGCGACCATCTATCCGGCGTGGCGAGCGGCCAAGATGGATCCTGCCGAAGCCCTGCGTTATGAATAGGTTGCTGTCATGATTGCTGTTCGTGAACTTTCAAAAAGCTTTGTTACAGATCGTGGCAGAATCGATGTCCTGAAGAACGTTGACCTCGACATTCGTGTGGGCGAACGCATCGCTGTTGTTGGTGCCTCAGGCGCCGGCAAAACCACGCTGATGCATCTGCTCGGTGGTCTGGATCGACCAACCAGCGGCTCTGTTTGCTTCGCGGATAAAGACATCTTTCGCTACTCGGCACAGGAACTGGATGCATTTAGAAACCGTTCTATAGGCTTTGTTTTCCAGTTTCATCAACTGTTGCCCGAGTTCAGCGCCCTGGAAAATGTCATGATGCCTGCCTTGATCGGACGGTCTTCGGTTAAGGACGCCGAGTCACGTGCGGTTGAAATCCTTAAGGCTGTTGGTCTTGATCATCGCCTCGACCATAAGCCGGGGCAACTCTCGGGTGGAGAGCAGCAGCGGGTTGCTATTGCGCGCTCTCTGATCATGTCGCCAAAGTTGCTTTTGGCGGATGAGCCGACGGGCAATCTCGATAGTGGGACCTCTGACGAGATCCTGGCTCTGCTTGACCGTTTGCACGACGAACGAGATCTGACGATCGTGGTTGTGACCCATAGCGAAAAAGTTGCGGGACATATGGATCGGGTCGTGCATATGGAAGATGGCTTCTTGAAAACCTGAGGTCTGTGTCAAAAGGCTTCTTTTGCAAGGCGATCAAGGCGACTTTATGGTTTACCTTCTGCCAGCAATTCCTTATAATGACGCGATTTTTAACCTGTCAACATGATTTGGAGTAATTTTGATATGATAATGAGGGCTCTTGCGTTATTGGTCTGCCTTTCACTGGCTCTTCCTGCCTGGGCTGCAGAGGAGTTTTTTCTCTCAGATGTCCAGGTTAAAGGTAATCAGCGAGTGAAGACTGATGATGTCTTGAATGCCGTGAGCATCAAGCCCGGGCAGAAAGTTACTCCTGCTGATATCGACGCCGCTATGGGCGATATTTACAAGATGGAACGCTTCTCAGATATCACCTCTGATATTTCCGGAGAGGCTGGCGCATCCGTGTTGACCTTCATTGTGCAAGAGCGCCCCCTGGTGCGTAACGTTCGTTTCGAGGGGAATGACAAACTCACCACTGAAAAATTACGTGAAGTCATCACTGTTAAAGTCCCTGACATTTACGATCCGTTTGAAGTTAACAACAGTGTCGAACAGGTTAAAGTTGCCTATATCATGGAAGGTTATTACGCAGCGGAAATTACTGCTGATAGCCATGTTAATGAGAAGAATGAAACGCTTATCACCTTCCGCATCAAGGAAGGTGATATCGTTCGTATCAAGGATATTCGTTTCGATGGAAATACGGTCTTTGATGAGGGTGAGATCAGAGGTGCGATGGATACCAAGGAGAAATGGATCTTTTCCTGGATAACGGATCGCGGCAATTACAACGAACTTCTGTTGAATCAGGATCTTGAAAGAATTGCTGACCTTTATTTTAATGAAGGTTATGTCCGTGTGAAGGTTCGCGAACCGGTCATCTCTCTGGTTGATAATGATAAGCACATGCTGCTGCTTATTCATATTGATGAAGGGACTCAGTACCGGATGGGCACAGTTGACGCCCAGGGTGATTTGACGCGGGACAAGGAGGAACTTCTGGCCCTGGTAGGGTTGAATCCTGGAGATGTTTTCTCTCGTGGCCAATTGCGCAAGGGCGTAGAGGTTGTCACTGATGTCTATGCGGACCAGGGCTACGCCTATGCGAACGTGTCGCCTTTGACGCGCGCCAATGACGAAAGCAAGCTGGTCGACATGATGCTTGATATCGAGCAGGGCCCGCAAGTCTCGGTTGAACGTATCAATATTACCGGTAACACCAAGACGCGCGACAAGGTTATCCGTCGTGAAATGAAACTTGTCGAGGGTGATCTGTACAACGCAACCAACCTGAAACGAAGCAAGGCTCGTATTAACAACCTCGGTTTTTTCGAGGCCGTGGATGTTGCTACCAGTGCCGGTTCCGACGACAGCCTGATGAATGTCGATGTCAATGTTGAGGAGCGCTCAACCGGGACATTCAGTGTCGGTGCCGGTTATTCCTCGGTTGATGGTGTTGTTGGCCAGGGTTCCATAACCCAGGAGAACTTTCTGGGTAGGGCGTGGAGGTTGAACCTTGCTGCGTCTCTTGGTAGCGATAGCTCGACTTACCAGCTCGGCCTTACTGATCCCTATTTTCTCGATACCCGTTGGACGCTTGGCGGTGAAATCTATCAGACTGAGCGGGATTGGTCGGACTTCAGCCGCAAAGCTAAAGGCTTTGCGATTAAGGCGGGTCACCCGGTTGGCGAGTACTCCAGGGTCCTGGTCACCTATCGTTTTGAAGATAAGGAAATTTACGATGTAGACTTTTTTGCATCAGAAACGATTAAGGATCAGGAAGGGACCTCCACTCTCAGTTCTGTTACTACCACATATACCTACAATACAACGGATAATCGCCTGGATCCCTCCTCGGGCACGGACCTGAGTGCGACTTGGGAGTTTGCCGGTGTTGGCGGTACTGAAAAGTACAGTAAGTATATCCTGGATTCTCGTCATTTCTGGCCCTGGAAATGGGGGACTGTGTTCTCAGCCCATGGTCAGGCTGGTTATGTTCATGCTTTGAATGGTGACATCGATGACGTTCCGATTGATGAAAGATTCTTCCTCGGCGGCATTTACTCCATTCGCGGCTTTGAAGCCCGTGAAGTTGGACCACGTGACGAATTTGGTGATTTTATCGGTGGTGATACGGAAGCCTACTTTAATTTTGAATATATCTTCCCGCTGGTTAAAGACCTCGGCCTCAAGGGTGTGACCTTCTTCGATGTTGGTAATACGTGGAACTCCGAGGATGTTTGGGGAGAAGATGACGAGTCTTTCGCTTCCTGGCGTTATAGTGCAGGTGCTGGAATTCGTTGGCTGAGTCCTATGGGCCCGATGCGTTTCGAGTACGGGTATAATCTTGATGCCAGGGATTATGAGGACAACGGCAAGTTTGATTTTATGATTGGCCGATTTTTCTAAAACTTACAGTAGCTATTTTTTCAAGGAGATTATGCATGAAGCAGTTTGTCGTTTTGATGTTGGTTTGTTTCGGTCTGGTGGCCTCCCCTGTGATGGCACAAGCTCAGAAGATAGCTTATGTAGATCTGCAGAAGGCTTTGAACCTTTCTTCTGCCGGCAAGGAAGCTAAAGAGAAGATAAAAACCGAGGTGCAGGGCTATGATGCTGAAGTACAGCAGCGTCAGGAAGAGCTGAAAAAGCTTAAGGAAGACTTGGAAAAACAGGCGATGCTCCTTTCTGAAGAAGCCCGCAACGCCAAAGAGCGTGATTACCAGCAGAAGGTCAAGGATTACCAACGTTTCACCAAGGATATCCAGGAGACACTGCAACAGACGGACGCTGATTTGACCAGGAAAATTCTTGAGAAGCTCCTCAAGGTTGTTCAGGAGGTCGGTAAGAGCGATGGCTACCTGATGGTCCTTGAGAAAACCGAAAGCTCCATTGTCTATGCCGACGAAAGTATCGATATTACCGACTCTGTGATTAAGGCTTTTGATAAACAAGGAAACTAACCACTATGAAAGCTGAGCGCAGGGGAATGACCTCCCTGGCTGTTCTGGTAGATCTGGTAGGGGGGTGCGTCTCTGGCGACCCCTCTACTTCTGTTTCCGGGGTTGCTCCTCTTGATCTTGCCGGGCCAGACCAGATTTCTTTTCTGGCGAACCCAAAATACAAGGAAAAACTGGCTGACTGCAGTGCTGCGGCGGTCATTGCCCATCCCTCTTTGAGTGGTAGCGTGGCGATACCACTGATCCTTGTAGAGAACCCTTATCTTGCTTTTGCCAAGATCCTGACCTTCTTTGAGGTCTCGCCTCATGTGGCGCAGGGGGTGATGGCCGGCGCTCATGTTCATTCCGATGCCATCCTTGGCGAGAACGTCACAATTTCTCCCGGGGCCGTTGTTTCTGCCGGGGCCAGGATAGGCAAGGGGACTCAGCTGCATTCAGGTGTTGTGATAGGTGAAGATGTGGTTGTTGGTGAGGATTGTCTTCTGCACGCTAATGTGACTGTGCGCGAGAAATGTATTCTTGGTGATCGCGTCATCCTCCAGCCGGGAGCTGTGGTCGGTTCAGACGGTTTCGGTTTTGCCCCTGACGGCTCAAGTTATTTTAAAATCCCTCAGGCTGGTTATGTGGTTATAGAAGACGATGTTGAAATCGGCTCTTGCTCTTGCGTCGACCGCGGAACTTTAGGTGTTACACGAGTGGCACGTGGTGCAAAGATTGATAACCTTGTACAGATTGCTCACAATGTACAGATCGGTGAAGACACCATTCTCGTTGCTCAGGTAGGAATCGCCGGAAGCACGACTATTGGCAAACACTGCACCTTTGGTGGCCAATCTGCTACTGCTGGCCATATAAAGGTTGGTGACAATGTGACCTTGGCCGCTCGGGGTGGGATTCCCAATAACGTAGACAGTAACCAGACTCTTGCCGGAGTGCCGGCAATGCCTCACCGTAATTGGCTCAAGGCGACCATGACCATGCCGCATTTGCCGGAGATGCGCAAAGAACTAAGACAACTCAAAAAAGAGATGGCTGAACTGAAGAGCAAGTTAGCAAAGGAAGATAGTTAATTATGGAACTGAACACACTCGATATTATGAAGCTTCTGCCGCACCGCTACCCTTTCCTGCTCGTGGACCGGATCACTGAATTTGAAGCAGGCAAGCGCATCATTGGCAAGAAGAACGTTACGATCAACGAGCCCTGTTTTCTGGGCCATTTCCCGGAGCATCCAATTATGCCGGGTGTGCTTATCCTCGAAGCTATGGCTCAGGTTGGAGGCGTCTATGCGATTCTTGCCAAAGAAGTCGGTGAGAACCAGGTGCCGTATTTTGTTGGCATTGATAAAGCCAAGTTTCGTAAACCGGTCCTTCCGGGTGATGTCCTGACGCTTGAGCTTGAATTGCTCAAGGTCCGCCGAGGCATCTATAACTTTAAGGGCACTGCTACGGTTGACGGTAAACGGGTTGCCGAGGCCGAACTTAAAGCAACTTTTGCTGATAAATAAAAGGGAATTTATGATTCACCCGACTGCAATAATTCATCCCGGCGCAAAACTGGCCGACAATGTCAGTATTGGCGCCTACAGCACGATTGGTGAACATGTCGTTATTGGTGCAGGTACCACGATTGCCAGCCATGTGGTTGTTGAAGGATGGACTGAGCTTGGGGCAGACAACAAGATCTTTCAGTTCTCTTCTGTCGGCGCGGATCCGCAGGATCTCAAGTATGCCGGTCAGGAAACCTACCTGAAGATCGGTGACCGTAACCGGATTCGTGAATTTACGACTTTGAACCGTGGCACAGAAGAGGGCGGCGCCATTACAAAAATCGGTAATGACAATCTGTTTATGGCTTACTCTCACGTTGCTCATGACTGTATCGTTAACGATCACGTCATCATGGCAAATGGTGCCACCCTGGCAGGTCACATCGAGGTCGAATCAAACGCGATTCTTGGTGGCCTCTCTGCTGTTCATCAGTTTTGCCGTATTGGTTGTCATACCATGATCAGTGGTGGAGCAATGGTCGCACAGGACGTGCCTCCCTATACCATCGCGCAGGGTGATAGGGCCAAAACCGTTGGTTTGAACCTGATCGGACTTAAGAGGAGAGGGTTCACCGAGGAATCGATCAAGGGGATCAAGAAGTCCTATCGCTTGATTTTTCGTTCTGGCCTGCGACTGGAAGAAGCTCTGGGAAAAATTGCTGATGAAGTTGATTCGACTCCAGAGTTAGATCATTTCGTCAACTTTATCAAACAGAGCCAGCGTGGCATTGCAAGGTGATTCGCTTGTCTTGGTTAATTTTATTGTCTGGTTAGTCCCTTCGCTCAAGTGAGGGTCATTCAAAGAAAACCTTTCGCCACAGAGTCACAGAGGACACAGAGAAATTCAAAACAATCAGGTGTTCTCTGTGCCCTCTGTGTCTCTAGTGAGAGAAACGAACGGGTGGCAAAGAGAATTATTAATCCTGGCAATAACTACTGGATTGAAGTAGATAACCAGGTTTTATTATTGCGTTCACCGATTTATTGCCAAAGCACTGATAGGAACATAAATAGTGGGAGACTCAAGTAAGCGTATCATGATTGTCACCGGAGAGGCCTCCGGAGACTTACATGGTGCAAAATTGATGAGTGCTATTACTGCTCAGCTGCCTGATACAAAGTTTTTTGGCGTCGGCGGCAAGAATATGGCAGCGGAGGGTTGCGAGATCCTGATTCCAGGTGAAGAACTGGCAGTCATGGGCATCGTCGAGATAGTTGGTCATCTTCCGGTGATATTGAACGCTTTCAATAAGCTCAAGAGAGAGTTTTGCGGTAGCAACAAGCCTGATGCTCTGGTCCTGATAGATTTCCCCGAATTTAATTTAAGGTTGGCTCGCCAGGCTAAAAAAGCCGGTATCCCGGTTCTTTACTACGTCAGTCCGCAAGTCTGGGCCTGGCGTCGTGGCCGGGTAAAGAAAATCGCTGCTGTCGTTGATTCCCTTGCAGCCATATTCCCTTTTGAGCCTGCTTTTTATGACGGTCAGGATATCCTGGTCAAATACGTTGGTCATCCTTTGTTGGACGAATTCGAAGAGGCCGGCAACTGTCAGAACCTTCGTCCCCGCTTGCAGATTGCTCAGAACAAAAAAGTGGTCGGCCTTTTTCCGGGCAGTCGTCATAACGAGTTGCGTTACATGTTGGACACGCTCGTAGAGTCGGCGCAACTGATATTCGATAAGGAACCGGAGGCACATTTCCTGGTGCCGGTTGCCAACACCCTGTCACGTGCTGAAATTCAGTCTCATTTTCCCACTGAACTGCCGGTTTCATTTATAGAATCCGATGATGCAACGATCTATGATGTCGCAAGCAGTTGTGACACGATTTTAACGGTTTCAGGGACAGTGACTTTGCAGATCGCACTGGTCGGTACGCCCATGGCGATTTTTTATAAGGTGTCGCCGCTTACATACTCTATCGGCAAACGTCTCATAAAGGTCGATCATGCTGGCTTGGCCAACATTGTTGCAGAGGCCCGGATTGTTCCGGAGTTTATCCAGGATATGGCAACCCCGCAGAACTTGGCCGATGAAGCCCTCCGGGTTCTGAACGATAGTCGATACGCGAGTGACATGCGCTCGGCCCTCGAACAGGTTCATACGAAGCTTGGTGAGCCCGGATGCTCAGCAAGGGTAGCAGAAATGCTGTTCCAGCTACTGTAGTGTTTGACCTCAGAGATAACAGGTATTGATATAGATGAAGAGTCATATGACCAAAAAACAGATTTACCTAAGAGTCGTCCAGTATTCCAGGCCATATTTGTGGCGCATTGTGCTCTCCC
>SDWK01000390.1 GCA_004195335.1 Shewanella sp. | reverse complement strand
AGATGTGTATAAGAGACAGTACATAGGGAGCTAAACACGCTCCTACAAAGGGAGGGGCTGGTGATGAAGTACAGATGGACGTAAAACTGGTATAAGGGATAACCACCGAGCTAAATTTAGAAGTCTGCTCGATGGTTTTATTTGCAGGTTTTGGTGCTACTTGTCTTTAATGCGAGCCTTGAAGGCCTTTCGTGTCTCTTCATCGGCTTGTTGGTACCAAAAGTCGAGCATCTGTCCGACATTAATCTGATCGGGGATCTCTTTGCTTTGAGTGGTGGCTTGTTTGCTTACCGATGATTTAGGTAAGGCTGTGGTCGCCATAATTTCAGTGCTATGGATATTTATAGTCTCTTTATCGATAGCGAAATTGGCGGCTGCAGCACTGGCGTCAGTTTGGTTATAGAGTGATATTTCATCGCTGTAATTCCGACCTAACTGTAAGCCCTCTTTGGTTAGAATGTCAGTGTCGTAGTTTACTGCTTGGCCTTTATTATCAGAGAGTTTAATTGCGGGTGTTGAATTGAATTTGTCAGCATCACTATTGGATTTCAACTTAGGCAAGATTAGCTTGTAGGCTTGATTACTCGCTTCAAAACTTAGAATAATCGCTTCCGATGAAAACCTTTTCTGTTGTCCAAGTTGTCTGAAGCTCGTGTTATATTTCAGTACTATCTGGTTTTTCCCCTCGGTGAGTGGCACTGGAGAGTCAGCTTCAGTGACCTTGCCATTGACTACCAATAACTCTGCAGAATTTGGAAAGCTGAGGGTGGGGGATGCCCAAGCCTGTGAGGCGAAGAGTAAGGTAGTGATTGTGGATAGACTGGCCAATAAGGTGAGGTGCTTCATTTCAAATCCTAAGTATTCTTAACTTTCATGATATACCGCCAATCAGTGGTGCTTACTTTGTTGATGCAACATGTAGTGTTAAACATTCATGTTGAAGTTTGTATCGCGGCGGTATGTATTGAGGATAGTACAGTTTGTTGGCAAAATTACTAGCCAGATCTTTATTACAAAGAAAATACAATTAGTGTGTTCCATTAGATATTTATAACAGTTTTATCGGATAATTGGCGTTATAATCCGTCTCGATTGTTTCCATTGGAGTTTGTTGTGCTTACAAAAATACTTGTTACTCTACTCGTGATCGCAGGCGCGCTTTTTTATATACGAAAGCCTGCCAGAGCGGCTCAGGCTGAAAGAACTTCTGATGTCGGGAAACAAATTTTATTTAGATATGTAATTTATGGGTTAATCGCATTCTCTCTACTTGGAAGCAGTGGGTATTGGTACTGGAATTGGCAAGATGGGAACCAAATTGTAGATGTTACTATTGTTTCTCCAACTATTGCGAGTACTGAAGTTTATCAGGTGAGAAAGAGAGACATAACCAACAACATGCTAACAACCATTGACGGGATTAGCATCAGGTTATCGAATCAAGAACGTGTTATCATCGCGAAAAGCAAAAAACAATAAATTTTAGTTTTATCCCCGATTTTATATCGTTTCAATGGGGAGTATTAAGGTAGAATATCCTCGTTTTTTTCCCTGCGCTTTGTCATCTAACTCTTACAGACAAGGTGTTTTTTCAGGAGGCCACCATGATAACTGCTTATGTGTACCAAGATCGTAAACTAACGATTAATGAACTACATACCCAGGATACAGTCCCTTTGGGCACGCTATGGCTCGATCTTTTTAAACCGTCTGATGCAGAGCGTGAATGGTTAAGCCATTATTCGGTGGAAGAAGTTCCTGAAGAAGAAGATATCAATGAGATTGAAGCATCTGCACGTTTTTATCAGAACAACGATGGTCTTCATATTAATTCACTGTTTCCTCAACGTGTGGGTCAAGATGTTCGTGGCGTAAACGTCTCTTTCAACTTGCGTAAGGACTTTCTACTTACTATTCGTGAAGAGGATGTAGGGCTGATACGTTTATTACGTAATTACCTCAGACTCGGCAGGCTTGAAGTGACAACCCCTCAGTCGCTATTTCTTGAGCTGTTTAACCTCAAAGTTGATTACCTCTCGGATCTCATTGAGGACGTTTATTCTGTTGTTGATGGAGTTAGCGAGCAAGTATTTGAAAATGATGAACTTGATGACGTATTTAAGTTGATCACACTGCAGGAAGACTCAAATGGTAAGATTCGTTTAAGTTTGCTCGATACTCAGCGTTCGTTAAGATATATGCAGCGATATTATCGTGGGCAGCTTACCGATGAAAATTTAAAAGATCTGCGGGAGATGTTGTTAGACATTGAATCTTTGATGCCGCACAGCCAATTTATTTTCGATAAGTTAAACTTTTTACTCGATGCTGCCATGGGC
>SDWK01000381.1 GCA_004195335.1 Shewanella sp. | reverse complement strand
CCTAAAGATCACAACCCCGCAAGATAGCGCTCTGATTGGCATTCAGGCATCGATAGAGGAATTTTTAAAACTTCATCCTCGGGTAAAAATCTCCTGGTTACAGTTAAATAGCTATGTGGACCTGGTCAACGAAGGAGTCGATCTGGCATTAAGGGTGGGTGAGCTAAAGGACTCGAGTCTGGTCGCCCGTACATTTGGCATGTTTACCCTGAAGTTTATCACCAGCCCCGAATACCTCAGGTTAAATGGTACTCCAAGCCATCCCAGCAAGCTGGATAAACATCGATGCATCTTAGACAGCTCCAGCCGTCAACCCGGACGCTGGCAATACCGTGAGTCGAGCAAAGAACACCAAGTCAGGGTGAGTGCCGATATAGAAGTCAATAATGGCGAAATGGTCGCTCAATTTGCCGCCGCCGATCAGGGGATAGCTCAACTCCCCGATTTTCTGGTACAAGATCATATTGATAATGGCAAGCTAGTGAGCATTCTGGAGGAGTTCGCCATGCTCCCAATTCCAGTGTATCTGGTATACCCGGCCAAACGGATGAAGAGTCCGACACTGGAGGCACTGCTCGAGTTCTTACTTTAAATGGTTTAAATGACTGATTGCATCCTTGAGTTGTTCATCCAGCTCTTCATGTTTTAACCCCAGTGTTTCACTATCAAAATTATCAAAGAAGCTGGGTATAGACAGGCTGGCTTTCACAACACCATCGAAATAGGGCGCAGATTGAATAGCGGTGGCTAATACACTGGAAGCGCCCATAGAACCCGGTGATGTAGCCAGTAGCACCATAGGTTTCTTTTGGTAAACTTTAGGCTCGATGCGAGAACACCAATCGAACAGGTTTTTATACGCTACGGTATAGGAACCATTATGCTCGGCGAAGGCGATGATAATGCCATCGCTTTCAGCTATTTTAGCCAAGAAATCTTTAGCAAGCTGGGGGTGCCCCAACTCTTCCTCTCTGTCTTGACCATATAAGGGCAATTCGTAGTTGTTTAAGTCCAATACTTCAACCTCTACCTTAGTTAAGAGAGACGTAGCATATTCTACTAATTGTTTATTAATGGACTTCTTATGATTGGTTGCGGCAAAAGCAATAACTTTCATGGCTAACTCCTATAGTTAATCAACAGTTAACCGGGAGGATAACCGTTTATCACTGAAGTGTAGCTTCACTATCGGGATTAGAAAGTCTCAGAACCAGGTGGCGGCTCTAAACCTGTCTGAACTCAGTAATAAACAGATTGCAGAGCGCTTTGCTCAAGCTGTGGCAGGTAGCTATTCGAAAGCTCAGTAAAATAGCAAAGCTAAACCGTTGGAACAGTCATCTTTCAAAGTTGATGAGTAACAAGTTTAATCATTCATTTTGAATTGATCTCGTCCGGCTTGCTTCGCACGATATAACTGCTCATCTGCAGCAATAATCAATGCCTCCGGACTCATACCTTCTTGCCACAGGCATACACCTTGGGACATTGTTACCCATGGGCTGACATCTGAACTTGGATGAGGAAGTGCCCTGCTTGTTAAAGCGTTTCTTACATCCTCGGCAATCTTGGCGGCGCCTTGAAGGTCGGTAGATGGCAATACAATAACAAACTCTTCACCACCGTAGCGACTCACCAGATCCCGGGGACGCTTAACCGTTTCTGTCAGAACCTGCGCTACGGCAATGAGACACTCATCTCCGGCAGAGTGCCCAGCACTGTCATTGAAACGCTTAAAAAAATCGATATCCATCATGATCAGGCTCAGTGGGTTATGGTTTCTTTCTGCGGCTCTGATCTCCTGATCCAGTATGGTGTCGAACTGTCGTCGATTACTCAGCTGCGTTAATCCATCGATTAATGCCAGCCGTCTGAATTGTAATACTAATTTCTTTTTTTCAACATCACGGCTTACCGCCTTAATAAACCAAGACGCCATAATTTTCTGCCCGGTCGATACGATAGCGACGAAACATAACAGTTTGGTAATAGGAAACAGGGGCGATTGAGGGTAAGCATTTAATCTTATCGCGCAGACACTGACCATCAGAGGCACTGTTGCGATAAGCATTGCCTTCCTGTCAGGGAACAGAGCAATAGCCCAGGTCAGTATCAGGATGTCGAACATAGCCTCTATTGCAACGAGAGATTCATCCATTCCATCTCTTAGTCCCCAGAATACAAGCAGCCAAGAAAAATCAAATAACAACAGGAAGATATAAAATTGATTCAATTTTAATTGTTTCAAGCCGATCCTCTTGACGAGCAGGAGACGTATTCCAATGGTGAGCAGAAGTGGAATAAACCAGGGAAGTGCCCGCCGTAATACTGAGAGCACATCGGGTAAGAACTAGGAGGGGATAACGACCACCGAGAGCAAGAA
>SDWK01000111.1 GCA_004195335.1 Shewanella sp. | reverse complement strand
AGCTTTCCTTATCAGTTACGCTAGCGTTGATGATATGAAGGGCTATCTCACAGATATAAAATCGGATCGTGGCTCCATTATCGCGGATTCACGCAATAAACAGCTTATTGTCCGTGATGTTGCCGATGTTCTTGACCAGATGCGGGACATGATAGCTCAGATCGATAAGCCTGAGCGGCAGGTCATGATTGAAGCGCGTATTGTCGAGGCAAACACAAATTTCTCACGTAACTTGGGTGTGAAGTGGAATATTAATTATGATCAGAATGTCGATCCCACGACAAAGAGCCTTACAGTACCAAATGCCGCTCTAGGTTTGGGAGGTGCAGTAGCCCTTGCTCCGACTGTTGGCGCCGGCTTGGGAAGTACCGTTGCCATAGCTGCACTAGACGATCAGCTTAACATTGATTTGCGACTCCAGGCTTTGGAGAATTCAGGTGAAGGTAAAATCGTTTCAACACCGCGTATTACTACCCTGAATGGTGAAAAAGCTGTTATCTCGCAGGGCACAAAAATCCCATTCTCCACGGTCAGCGATTCCGGTACGGATGTTAAGTTTGAAAATGCCGAATTGAAATTGGAAGTCACCCCCGAGATTAATCCGGACGGTAGTATCCTTCTTGATATCAACGTATCCAATAGTGCTGTTGGCACGGTTGTTCCAACTGCAACAGGTGATGCAGTTTCAATTGACGAAAAGAAAGCACAAACCAAAGTGCTCGTTAGAGACGGCCAGACCACTGTTATCGGCGGTATCTTCATTGAAGATGAAAGAGATAGCTCCACTGGGGTTCCTATACTGAAAGACATTCCTTACATTGGTGCCTTCTTCCGCTCGAAATCGATATCGCATGATCGTCGTGAACTGCTGATATTCATTACTCCGCGAATTGTTGAGTAGCTAGCAAGTAAGATAAATAAGTTTGAAAAGGACAGGTTTCCCCTGTCCTTTTCTATATCGGCCATAGGTTGTTACTATGTCGAAAGAATATTTAAAATCAGTTTTTCTGACGGGATTTATGGGGGTAGGGAAGTCAACTGCAGGACAGTTGACGGCGGATCTGTTGAACATGCCCTTTGTTGACCTGGATGAAAGAATTGTGCAGCGCGAGAAGCGTTCAATTGCAACGATCTTCGCTAAGGATGGAGAAGAATATTTTCGCAACTGTGAAACTGATTTACTTGGGGAGCTTAAGGAAGAGCCTGCTGCTGTCTACGCAACAGGTGGGGGTATCATTGTTCGAGAGGTCAATCGAGAAGCTATGGCAAGCATGGGTAAAATTGTTTACTTGTCTGCGTCATGGCCGACCTTGCAGAAACGTCTGAAGAAAAGTGTTGATCGACCTCTTGTTCCACCGAGGAAAAAATGGGATGAACTTAAGACCCTTTGGGTTAAGAGGCAAACATTTTATTCCGAGGCTGATATCATAGTGAGTGTAGATGGACTTACTCCGATGGAAATTGCGCGAAATATTCATGATGAACTGAATGTTAAGGAATGATCTATGGCTGAGATTGTTGTTGGACTTGGAGAAAACAGTTACCCAATTGTCATAGGGGAGCGGGTGATGCCCAGTTTGGGGTCAGCGCTCAATGACGTTGATTTCCCAGAGAAGGTTGCCATAGTAACGAATCCAACTGTGGGGGATCTATATTGTGAACAAGTCATAGATACTCTTGCCGCTTCAGGTCGAAACGTTAGTGTCATCAGGGTCCCTGATGGAGAAGAATACAAAACACTGGAAACTCTTGAGAATATTTATGATGTATTGATTGAACGTCACTTTGATCGATATTGCGGACTGATCGCACTTGGTGGCGGTGTTGTTGGAGATATGGCCGGATTCGCAGCAGCAACTTTTTTGCGTGGCATCCCCTTTGTGCAGATTCCGACGACTTTACTTTCACAGGTAGACAGTTCTGTTGGAGGCAAAACAGGCGTAAACCATCCGCAGGGTAAGAACCTGATCGGTGCTTTTTATCAACCCAAGCATGTCCATATTGATGTGGTCGCGCTGGAGACCTTGCCGAAAAGAGAGTATGCCTCCGGCCTTGCAGAGGTGATTAAATACGGGATTATCCGTGATCCAGAGTTCTTTAAGTGGCTGGAAGATCATCGAGAATTGTTGGCTGATCGATCTGCTGAAGAGCTGACTCATGCCATAATGATATCTTGCCAAATTAAAGCGGATGTTGTAGAAAATGACGAAAAAGAGCATGGTGTAAGGGCTTTGCTTAACCTGGGTCATACCTTCGGTCATGCTGTAGAAACACTCGCAGGCTACGGTGTTGTCAAGCATGGTGAGGCCGTTTCTATCGGCATGGTCATGGCGGCACGCACCGCACATAAATTAGGTTATTGTTCTGTAGATGACATCACAA
>SDWK01000107.1 GCA_004195335.1 Shewanella sp. | reverse complement strand
GTCGCCGCGCCCGATGCCCAACTCCATCCGTCCGCCGGAAATCAGGTTGAGCGTGGCGAAAAGGCACGGACCTTGTTTAGTCGATTTATTGGGTGCTTCGATGACCCCGTTGCCCCTGCGGAGAAACTACGCAGGACATTGGTTGATGGACGAGACTTTTTGAATGAGGGTGCTCGTTTAGTTGTTGCAGCAAGAGAGTGCAAGAGTGCTTTTGAGAAGTTACAGACCGCAATTACAGCCGCTGAGGGGCTTAGAATTTGTCCCGATCGCAATGAAGAGCTCGATACTGTCTTGGCGAAATTCTTCAGCATCTCCTCGCATAGCGAAAAGCTCAATCGTTGGTGTCGCTGGTTGGCTGCGAAACAATTAGCGAATTCCAATGGCTTGGGACCCTTGGCTAAGGCTCTAGAAGATAAGACTCTTGATCACGACATGGCCGAATCTAACGCATTAACTGGATTATGCATCTGGCTTGCCCCTTTGTTGATCGATGCTAGCCAAACACTGGTTCAGTTTGCGGGTGCAAGCCATGAGAGTTTGATCAATACCTTCAGAGATTTAGATCAAGAAGTTTCTGAGACATCTGCGGAATACATCGCTGCAAAAGTTGCGGGGAACTTGCCAGATAAAAACTCTAAAGATGCCCCCCCTGAGTATGGGGTGTTAGCGCGTGAAATAACGAAGAAAACAAGACATAAACCGGTGCGTTGGTTGGTGCAAGAGATGGGCAGTAGTCTGACTGATCTGACGCCATGTTTTATGATGTCCCCCCTCTCCGTTGCACAGTTTCTTCCTGCTGATTTTTCAATGTTCGATCTCGTTGTGTTTGACGAAGCGTCACAGATCACTACATGGGACGCAGTGGGTGCAATTGCTCGTGGTACGAATGTCATTGTGGTTGGTGATCCAAAGCAAATGCCGCCATCAAATAACTTTGGGCGTACTGATGTAGATGATCCTGATGAGGCAGATATGGAATCTATTTTGGATCAGGCGCTCGCTGCCCGTCTACCGCACCTTAGATTGACAGGGCATTACCGAAGCCGTCATGAAACTTTGATTGCGTTCTCGAACTCTCATTATTATGAGAACTCATTGATGACATTTCCGTCTGCTGAAACTAAGGAGTCTGCGGTCACTCTGCGCCGTGTAGATGGTGTGTATGCAAAAGGTAAAAGTAAAACAAACGCTATAGAAGCAAAGGCTGTTGTCGATACGGTGGTTAAGCGCCTTCAGGGAATGCTAGCTGGAGAGCCAGTTAAATCAATCGGTATCGTAACTATTAATTCTCAACAGCAACGTCTTGTTGAGGACCTTATGGACGAAGCACGACGCAGTAATCCAACTCTGGAGCCTTTCTTCAATGCGACTGATAAGTACGATCCAATTTTCATTAAGAACCTTGAGTCTGTACAGGGAGATGAACGAGATATTATTGTTCTTTCTCTCACATATGGTCCGACTGAAGCCGGTGGCCGGACGATGAGTATGAACTTTGGTCCTCTTAACAAAGAAGGAGGCGAGCGCCGCTTAAACGTAGCCGTCACTAGAGCTACGACCGAGGTGATTGTTTTCTCTAGTTTTGATGCCTCTATGATTGATCTATCGCGTACACAAGCCACCGCGATTGAGCATTTAAAGAACTACATCGAATTTGCTGAGCGCGGACCAGTTGCGTTGGCTGAGTATAGCCATGCTAACTATGGTATGGATCAGTTCGACTCTGATTTTGAACAAGGGGTAGCTTCAGCTCTAAGAGCTAAGGGGTGGAAGGTTCAAACACAAGTCGGCGTCTCAAAGTTTAGAGTTGATCTAGGTGTTATTCATCCAGATCATCCAGGTAAATACCTTGCCGGGATCGAGTGTGATGGTGCGACCTATCACAGCTCTCCGTCTGCGAGAGATCGTGATCGTGTGCGTCAGGTGATTCTAGAGAATCTCGGCTGGCGCATCTTGCGTCTATGGTCAACGGACTATTTTCAAGATCCTGAGTATGCAATGAGCAAACTTTTTGAAGGATTGGACTCTATTCTCACAGCTGATAGGGATGCTGCTGAGTCTCGTGAAGATCAAGAGGTTGTTGATGAATTTACCGATATAGACGGGCTAGTCGAGGCAGTCGAGGCAGTCGAGGCAGTCGAAACGGTGAATATAAAAGCTGACAATGAATCCGGATCCACTGCTGAATTTTGTGAAGAAAATGTGAGTGCTGAGTTTGTCATGCCTATTACAAGCGAACTTGTAACAGTGCCTATATACGATAAGTAATCTTTATTCAGTGATTCTCATCGTGACAACATAAGCAGTCTCGCTAGGCGAATTCTCAGCGCTAAAAGTGGAATAACGCTAAACGAGCTGTCGCAAGATATAGCGCGTCAGCAT
>SDWK01000911.1 GCA_004195335.1 Shewanella sp. | reverse complement strand
AGATGTGTATAAGAGACAGATTACGGATTCTATGATCTCGCTGACAAGCATCATAGCAAAGAATATATCGAAATTGTGTCAACTTTATGAATAAACGTGGGCTAAATGTTTATTTTTAAAGCATATTGTATAACCTATTGTCCACATATAAGAACAGAAAGAACCAGGGGTTCAGGGTGGTGCGAAGGGAATTTTTAAAAGCCTGTACACCCATCAGGCTTAGTTTTTTATTTCAACGCGTTAGCGCTTTACGCGTTTCAAAACGATTGTCTGTATTTATGAACAGGTCGTTACATATCAGCACCACCCAACACCATTTTATTAACCAAGTATTAACTTAAGCTAATCTACTTTTGAGCCATTTTGCGATGTCGGTCAACTGTTGGGGCTGAACAGTGTGAGGCATAGTGTAGGTTTTCCACTCTACATCATAACCATTAGTGATTAACATCTCGTTAGCCATCTTGCCGGCTGCTACAGGTACGACATCATCTTGCTCACCGTGGTGTTGCAAAATAGGGGTCGCTTTATTTGCCTCGTTCAAATCAGATGGCATCTGATTTGCGGTTGGCAGATAACATGACAGTGCCATGATCCCCGCTAACGTTTCAGGAAACCTTAATCCACTGAAGAGGCTCATTACCCCCCCCTGACTAAAGCCCGCTAACACGATTTTGTTGGCAGGAATGCCAGCATCTATCTGTTCCTGTATTAATCCACAAACAGCAATTTCAGACTCAAGCACGCCCGGCATATCGGCCCTGTTATGCAGATCCATACTCTTGATGTCATACCAGGCTCGCATTACATAACCTTGATTAATGGTTACCGCCTGCTCCGGGGCATGAGGAAACACAAAACGGATGCTGTGATCGCCAGGTAATCCTAAAGCCGGAACAACCGGCGCAAAACCTGCACCCGAGTCACCCAAACCATGCAACCAGATAACACACGCCGTCGCTGTCGACTCAGGTTCTACCGTAATACGCTCTAATGCTTTTGTAGACATTCTTTTCCTTTAAATTTGCCATCATTTTTGTGACCAATATCATACCAGTTCGATGTCGACGGCCCAAACGTTCAATTTATTCGTTTATTCTTATCGAGTCTTTTCACTTTTCTCGATGAATATCACCGCCTACACTCATTACATCAACGATAGGATAATGGGGAAAAAGATGGGATTACTTCAAGATGGTGTATGGGAGAATAAGTGGTACCCAACCAAAGAGAACGGCGGGAAGTTCGTTCGCGAAAATTCGCAATTCAGGCATTGGATAACCCCCGAAGGAGAATCAGTGAATGAGCCTGCTCCTGAATATATCGCCGAAGCCCAGCGCTATCATCTTTATGTGTCACTCGCCTGCCCGTGGGCGCACCGAACCTTGATATTCAGGGAGCTTAAATCGCTGCAGTCCTATATCAGCGTTTCAGTGGTAGAACCCCATATGTTAGATAACGGCTGGGAGTTCTCCGGTCCGAATCAAAGCGATGCAGCCTCACACATCAAAGGGGCTGAAACCGACCGGCTCAATAATAAAGACTTTCTGTATCAAATCTATCAGGCGGAGTCCTCTGATTATACAGGCCGAGTAACGGTGCCCGTACTCTGGGACAAGAAGACCAAGACGATTGTTAATAATGAATCTTCGGATATCATTCGAATCTTCAACTCCGCCTTCAACCACCTCACCGGTAACACACTCGATTTTTATCCCGAATCGCTCAGAGATGATATAGATGAGATCAATGACTGGATCTACACCTCGATAAATAATGGCGTTTACCGAGCCGGATTTGCAACCAGTCAGGAGGCGTATAACGAAGCCTTTGATGATCTGTTTCACGCGTTGGACAAAGTAGAAAAGATATTACAAGAAAAACGATACTTAACAGGTGACACTATAACAGAAGCCGATTGGCGTCTGTTTACCACCTTGATCCGATTCGACTCTGTTTATGTGGGTCACTTTAAAGCAAACAGGCAGACGATCGAGCAATACGCGGCAATTTCAGCTTATTTGAGAGAGTTGTACCAAGTTGAAGGCATCAAAGCGACGGTTAACTTTGAACATATTAAGCAGCATTATTATTTCAGCCACGCTCATATTAACCCGAGCAGAATCGTGCCTAAGGGCCCGTTTATTGATTACCTGAGTCCTCACGGACGAAATTAAGCTGACAAAAGCTAACCAATACCAAGCTCTTCACGCATGCAGTTAAGTTGCTCAATCGTGTCGAGCCTCAGGCTCCATCTGACGGCGCCAGCATCAGCATGAATAATCAATGCCTGATCATTGAACTTAATATCTTCCACCATGGCATACATAGTTGTACCTGAAGT
>SDWK01000907.1 GCA_004195335.1 Shewanella sp. | reverse complement strand
TAACATAAGTTAAACTAAATCAAAAATAAGCTGGTCTATTTTGCATTTAATAACGTTGGTCGACATTTATTTTATTACTTTATCTAACCAACCTCTTCTGATTTTATCGTTTTTTAACGGTAACAACCCTTGTCTGTCGAATTTATAACTTTGTGAACAAGGTTATCTCAGGGGTCGATAAAAATATGCCGTTATGGTTTTAATGCTGTGAATAGTGCCTATGTTGGACCAATGCTCTGCTATTTGAGCATTGGCTGGTAGGAGGTAATGTTGCTTTGGTTATTAAGCTAATTTAAATTTACTAACTAACACATTGAGCTGCTCGTTTGCCGCTGACAGGTTTTGAGTACTCAGTGCGGTTTGTTGGCTGTTTTGTAATAACTCAAGTGCCATGGCTTCTATGGTATGCATATTCCGACTTATCTCATCGGTTACCGCACTTTGCTGCTCAGAAGCGGTGGCAATTTGACTGCCTAAATCGTTAATCTGCACGATAGACCCTGTCATTACATCAAGACTCGAGGTGACACGTGATGTGTTTGTGGCTACTTTCTGACAGCTATTTTTAGTCTCGGTCATCACTTTTTCTGCCATTGTAGCATCGCGTTGTAAAGTGGAGAGAATTTGTTCAATTTGGGCCGTACTCGATTGGGTACGAGAGGCGAGAGAGCGCACTTCGTCTGCCACCACCGCAAACCCTCGCCCCTGTTCTCCAGCTCGGGCAGCTTCAATGGCCGCATTAAGGGCGAGTAAATTGGTTTGTTCGGCTATCCCTCCTATTACGCCCAAGACTGATACGATCTGTTTAGTATTTTCACTCATGGTATGAATACTGTTTGTTGCCTTGTCCATCTCTTCAACGAGTGCGATCACGCTGTTCGAAGCATCGACCACGGTGAGCTTAGAGGCTTTAGCCTCTTTATTGGCTTGTTGGGTGCTTGAGGCTGTTTGTGCGGCGCTTTGAGCTACAGCTTCTGCTGAGGAGTTCATCTGAGTTATCGCTGTTACCGCAAGTTCAGTCTCTGATGTGTGGCTAGTGAGGGCTTGATTATTGCGCTCAGATTGGCTGTTAAGTTGTGTGATCCCTTCGGTGATCTCTATGGAGGATTTAGAGATATCGAGCATCATGGCCTGAAGATAGCTAATAAAATTATTCACCGAGTGGCCTATGTCTCCTAGTTCATCACGGGTAGCGATTTCCAATCGAGAAGTGAGATCCGCTTCACCAGTCGATAGGGTTTCTATGCGGTTTTTTAGTACGACCATGTCGGTGATTATTTTGTTTAGTAGCCAGACACAGAAAGTGAGTGAAACTATGATAAGTAAACTTGCCACTGCGATACTCTGGTAAATTTTACTATCAAATATCTCGCGGGTACCCGCGGTCAATCCTTGCTCAATCGAGGTCACGTTTGATTCATAGGTTCCGGTACCTATGACCCAACCCCAGTCAGGTAATATTTTTCTGACATAAGAGATCTGAGCGTCGGTCGTGTTCGTCGAAGAGTTTGACATTGGAAGCAGTATAAAGGCATCTGATTTTGCACCTAAGGCTTGCTTCGCCTTGGCAGCGTTTGTTGTTTTTTGACCTATCAGGTTTTTTTGAGAGTGAGCCAGAATTTTACCATTGGTATCCTGTACCCAGAATTCACCATTTTCCCCATACTTTGCCGCCATGACAGTCTGCAGTGCGGCGGAGATCTTGTCCTGCTTCAGGGTACTGATGTACTCACCAGTAGCGATCACTAGATTAAGTGGTTCAAAATAAAAAGAGGCTGAGAGCTTTTCTTCTACCTGGCCAGTAGATGGATTTGAAAAAAAGTAGCTGGTGAAACCTATCTCATTTTCTTTCGCGGCTGCGACAATATTACGGGCATAATAGTTACCTTTTTCATCGACAACATCGCGACTATTTCCCATTGATACCCCACCAATCCCGGCGGCTTCGTTTGTCAGGGTATCCGCATCATAGGCAAACAGATAACGACCCTTTCCCCACTGATATTCGTTGATGAAGGTATAGACCATCATATCGGGATCATCGGTAAGATTATTCTCATACATGCGATTAATGATATTGGTAAACATGACAATCTCATCGCCTAGGGCTTGCTTGATATTTTCGACTCTGGACTGTTGATAGAAGTCATTAACTGAACGGCTGAGCGTATCGACCTGACCGATGAGATTTTGTTTAACTAAGCTTTCGACTTTTTTGTTGATATTGAGCTCTTCTTGTTTGAGAACCGCCTGTTCAATCACGATCATGTTGGCGATAAAGAAGCTACTGACAGCAATTAATAAAGCACCTACTAATATGATTAATTTAGCTTTTATTGTCATTTTCATGAGAACCAACCTAGGATTAATTCGATAAGGTATAAGA
>SDWK01000645.1 GCA_004195335.1 Shewanella sp. | reverse complement strand
ATGATCAGTGGTGTGAGTTTCTGAGCGACAATGACTTTCTGGTGGGGTTGAGTATAGATGGGCCAAGGGAACTTCATGACCATTACCGGAAAGATAAGAGTGGAAAGCCGAGTTTTGATGCGGTCATGCAAGGCGTCTCGTATTTAAAAAAACACGACACCCGGTTCAATACAATTACAGTAATAAACGATAAAAATTCCCTGCACCCTCTTGAAACATATCGTTTTCTTAAAGAAGTGGGCGAAGGGCATATGCAGTTCATCCCCGTTGTTGAACGAAAAGCCGACAAAGCTGCAAAAAGTCTTGGTCTGGAGTTCTCTGCCCCTTCTGAAACTGTTAATGCGAATAATTTGTCACAAGTAACACCCTGGAGTGTTAAACAGAGAGATTTTGGAGATTTTTACATTCAGATCTTTGACCAATGGGTGCGGCATGATGTAGGCACAGTGTTTGTTCAGTTTTTTGATGTTGCATTAGGTAACTGGCTGAATGCTGGCTCTGGACTTTGTCAGTTTGCACCAGAGTGTGGCAATGCCGCAACTTTGGAACACAATGGCGATTTATATTCATGCGATCATTTTGTGTATCCTCAGTATAAATTGGGAAATATCCTGAACAAACCTCTCCATGAACTCATGGATTCGGACAGGCAACATACGTTCGGCAGTGACAAGCTGAAAAGACTGCCAGATTATTGCCGTCAATGCGAGGTGCGGTTTGCATGTCATGGGGACTGTCCCAAACACAGGTTTGCGAGAACGCCTGATGGTGAGTCCGGATTAAGCTATCTGTGCCAGGCATACAGGCGTATTTTTACGCACATGAATCCTCGCATGAATATAATGGCACAATTGGTGCGTTCGGGACGTTTGGCTTCGGAGGTTATGGAGGTTGTCATGAAGGAAGACAGGCAAAGAGAGTTTGCTGCTACCAAACGAAATGATCCCTGTCCCTGCGATAGCGGCAGGAAATACAAGAAATGCTGCGGAGCCTGATTAATAGAGTTAGATGTATTCAAATGTTTGGCTATACAAGATATGGAGGCATGCTATTTGGTGTGAAACCTGTGATACCTCCAACATACTACTATCCTGCTGTATCTATTGATTATTGGGATATCGTTTTTATATCTAAGGTGTAAAATCCCACTGTCTGAGTTACTTTCCGAGATTGTATATTAGCCATGCGAAACCCACACTTTGGCTGAATGATGGCTTTCGGCTATGTACCCGTCATCACAATAATTTGCACCTTCCGTCCGCTAATCTTAACTTTTTTAGGACCTTTAAAGATTCAACTTAGGCACGAAGTCCACAATTTTCTCAAGGATGAAATTTTGTATATTTGTGATTGTGCAATCTACTAAAAGCATCATCTGCAATTGAAGCACGAATTTTCCAATCAAAGAAACCCATATCAGGCCAGACAGTACCGTCCTCTAAAAACCTTGCGGTATTAATTTAAAACCTGTAATTTTAGCCAAGTTGTTTTTATAGCAAGAAACACAGGGCAGTATCAGATGGAAATCCGTAGCATAACCGACATTGTGCTCCCTAATTATTTTATTCAGTGAGAACTAAAAATTGAATGCCAAAGCAAGCTTTTTTCACAGCATATTTAGAAGTTGGGTTTGGGTAGTGGTTTTTGCTATTGCTTTTGCTTGGGTTGAAAGCGCTGTTGTTGTGTATCTACGTGAAATCTATTTTGATGGAGGATTCGGTTTCCCTCTGGTAATTCAATGGGAGGATGGTAAGCGCATTATTGACTCCCTGGTTCGCATTGAGTTTGGACGTGAAATTGCCACTATAATAATGCTGGTGGCGGTAGGCTGGGTTGCTGGGAAGAACGGATTTCAGAGATTTTGTTTTTTTCTGATTGCCTTTGGCATCTGGGATATTTTTTATTACATCTGGCTTTATGTCATGGTGAGTTGGCCTGAAAGTCTCATGACATGGGATATTTTGTTTTATGTGCCGCTGCCGTGGGTCGGTCCAGTCATAACACCAGTATTGATTGCGATAGCCATGGTAGTGGCAGGCTCACTAATTATCTATTACGATGAAAAGGGATATGAGATCCGCTGGCGTTGGTACGATATGGCTGTGGAACTGAGCTGTGCATTTATAATGATCGTAGCATTTTGCTGGGATTGGAAAAATATTTTACAGATTCCCGGCGAAATCAAACGATCGGGGATTCCGAACCCTTTCGCCTGGTGGCTTTACTTGCCTGGCTATTTATTCTCCATAATCTATTTTACTATGAAATTGAGGCAATCGATCATTACAAATCGCCCTTCAAGTCCACATTTCCAAAAAAATAATTTTTAGATTGTTGCTTTTAGAATTGAATCTTTTGCTAAATCAGAGCTTGTGATATCATCAATCC
>SDWK01000382.1 GCA_004195335.1 Shewanella sp. | reverse complement strand
GCGCAACAATTGATAAAACCTATTCGATGAATCTTCGAGATTGAGAGAGGCTTTTTTGCCTCTCTCAATCTCGAAGATTCATCGAATAGGTTTTATCAATTGTTGCGCCCTGAATAGACCTCAACGGTAAGTCGAAGTATAAAATATTGCATTACTAACTGTGTTCTGATTAACCTATCGCAATTGTTGATAAAAGCCGAAGAACTGGAGCGCGGAGCATCTGGGAGATTCAACCGTTCTTCTATGGGGATTTAATGAATTGCCAAGAGGGACCGATAGCCTCCGGATTGGGTGGGTTTCGAAAACAGAACAGTTTAAAGAAGCAACATTCTTCGATGATTGAATGAAATTTGGCGGAAGTTTTCAAAATTTTATCGTCTACTGTTACACAGATTAATTTTTGCGATGGATTGGCCTGAAAAAGGCGCACTCCTCCTGTTGAATTCAAACTCCAAATTTTCGTAACTCCTAAGCTCTATGACTCGGCGACAATCAGGATGTATCGAGTAACAGGTTAGGCAAGTCCTCAATATGGATCATTTTCCCTTTACCGCATTCTGGGCAGAGAGACAAATCAGTTCCGGTCAGTCGCAGCATCATCTCCTCAACGGTTTCCATGATTTTCTCAGCCACTTCGGCATCTGGATTTATCAACTGTCGAAGCAAAGGGATGCTTGCTTTTTTATTTGCATGGGCCAGAAAGCCATAGTAGCGGATTTTCATGAATCCACCGGGCAGGATGTGTAGAAGAAAACGGCGAATAAATTCCTCCGCTTTCAATGTAAGCTCTTTGATTTTATTTTCATCACTGCGGTCACAATAGCTGAAAGTTACTCTGTTGTCCTCGATTGATACAATCCGGTTATTCGCTATTGCTACTCGGTGCGTATAGCGGCCGAGATATTCAAACACCTGCTCCGGCCCATCGAATGGTTGTTTTGAGTAGGTTATCCACTCCTTGCCCTTTAATGTTTTGATCAACTTGTTGAAGACTTGTTTATCTGCAAAATCAGAGGCTCTTCCATGGAAGCATAACTTTTCCTGCCCATACAGCTTTTCGAGTTTGCTCAGATATCTTTTTCTAAATTCTTTGGCCAAAGACTCAACTCTGAAGAGATATCCATCTCTGGCAGCAACCCATTTTGTCTTATCAAATGAGAGTACGCCTGCCGGGATAATACAATGTAAGTGGAAATGATCCATTAGCTTTTGGTTCCACGTATGTAGTACCGAAATAAAGCCGAGCTGACCCACGAGTCGCCACTGTGGATCGCCGGCAAAAACCTGCAGAGTTTCTTTAGTTGCGGTAAAGAGCATTGCCAACATTACTTTCTTATTGCTCAAAATGAGAGGGTTGAGCTCATGGGGTAGAGTAAAAACGTTGTGGAAATATGGACACGGCAGCAACTCAGCCTTCCTGGCAGCCAGCCATTTTTCCTTTACAAGTGTCTGGCACTTTGGGCAATGCCTGTCCCTGCAAGAGTTGTAGGAATTCTTTTTATAACCACAGTGGTCACAGGCTTCGCTATGTCCCCCCAGTACAGCGGTACGACAGATCTCAATATGATACATTGTTTTGGATTGCTCTGTGGACAAGAAGTGGCTCCGCCGATAATTTTCACCATAGTTACAGAAGATATCCGCTAATTCCGGTTGTTTTTTATCTTTTTGCATCGCCGCCCTCCTTTTCCGGTTCGAGGAAATCAAAAGGGCTTTTAAGATCGACAAACCTTGCCGGCACAATGTGGAGATAGATCGTGGTGGTTTCTATTGAAGCGTGACCGAGTAATTGACTGATGGTGTAGAGGTCATAACCATTGTCTAGAAGGTGGGTGGCGAAGCAATGACGTAGGGTATGGAGGCTACACTCTTTGGTTATTCCGGCTTTTTTTTTGCAGCGTACATCGTCTCTGATGCTGTACTACTCGTGATATGTGAGTTAGGTTTTTGGCCAGGAAATAGCCACAGTTTTGGTGAATACTTACGCCAATATTCTCTGAGTTCACAAAGGAGTCTCTCAGAGAGAACTGTATAACGATCTTTGCGTCCCTTGCCCTGCTCAATTCTGAGCATCATTCTTGAAGGGTCACTTTCTACATGTTCAGGTTTAAGCCGGATAGCTTCTGAAACACGAAGCCCTGCGCTGTAAATTGTTGTAAGTAAAACTCTGTGTTTGAAGTTTTCAATACAGGACAGTAGGCGACTGACTTCTTCCATGCTGAGGACAGATGGTAGTTTTCTGCCTCGTGGTCGTCGCGGCAGGCCAAAGCGATCATCGACCTCTCGCTTACAAATATGCCGGAAGAAATATGTGATACCTGACAGGTATGCGCCACATGATGTCCATGCCAATTTACGCTCCAAAATCAGGTGGCGAAAATATGCACGTAC
>SDWK01000126.1 GCA_004195335.1 Shewanella sp. | reverse complement strand
TTTTCTGTAAAGCCGGTTGAGCGTGAGGGGTTGCGAGAACTGGTGGGCAGAGTGCGGCAACAAATATTTAACATTTAAGATGTGACCCTGTGATTATTTTGGCGGAGCCGACAACAGAAGCGACTGCACCGAACTGATCTACGGCACCTGGCCGGATGGGGTCCCAACATCAACGGCCTACCAGTCCATGCTGTTTTAACACCAACTATTGATTAGACCGGTGATCCGCTGTAGATTCATAGAATTATTGAATTTACAGCGGATTTTGCTGTCTTTGTGGGAGGGTTTTATGGGGTGTTGTGTTGCAGAAGAGTACTTATGGTGCGACGAAGTCGATATTTTCGTAACCCATCAGGGCAAGGAATACTGCATTTTTCACGCACCAGCGGAGTGCGAAGAAAAAAAAAGGGTATGGGTAAACAATTATGTTTTTAAACGAATAAATTCTGCAACAGCTAACCTAATGAGCTGTGATCTAAGCGGCACAATATTCCCGACAAAAATCTCGTTCAAGAGATCTATGATTGACAAACTATCTTACATTGATTTTTCACAAACTACCTTTATTGGAAAAGCGTCCTTCCGTAATGTCACCTTGGGGGCTGTAAACTTCAGGAATGCCATTTTCAATAATACAGCTGATTTCAGTTGCACCACCCTCAAGGGTAACACAGACTTCGGTGGTGCCAGATTCTCGGGAGACGCGATTTTTCAAGAAGGCATTTTCAATGAAGACGGGATTTTCTATCAGACCATCTTCGCAGGTGTCACGATATTCAGAAACTCATCTTTCAATAAATCCGCAGTTTTCAGTAAGGCTACCTTCAATGAAGATACGAGTTTTTCTCTGGTTACCTTCAGCTTAGATGCAGACTTCGATAATGCTATATTCAAATCTGATGCAAACTTTTATTCAACCAATTTTGCTGGCAGTACTTTGTTTAACTCGGTCTTTTTTACTGCCGCATCTTTTAACGCCTCCAAATTTGAAAAAACTGCATATTTCAGCGACACCAGATTTGCGGGCGGAGACTTTCAGAATTGTCACGTTGGCGATCGCCTAGAATTTGATCGCGCTGATTTGCGTGGACTCTCTCTTCTTGGTGCGCCGATAGAATCCTTTCGTTTCATCTCATGTCGTTGGCCAAAAAACTATACGCGCAATATCACTTTCGATGCTCGGCGGGTTAACAAGCAAGGATATTTTGACATTCACAATATGGACGAAGTGAAGCCGTGGAGTGAAGAGGAAAAAGCACCGGAACACATCCTCTTGGAAGATCTCTTCCGGCGATTGAAAAAAAGAGCGAAGAGTGAAGAAGACGAAATGATGGCATCTGACTGGCATTACAATGAAAAAGAAATGCAACTGTTACGCTTTGCTGAACCCGACAAGGGCTTATTGTGGACAGGAAGAATAAGTAATTTCCTTCTCTTTCAAATACTGACCGCCTATAAAATGTTCAGTGGTTATGGCGAGGCACCTCTTCGCGCTCTGCTATGCCTGTTGATTTTCACCCTTCTTCCATTGATAGCAGAAGTTCCTCATTCCCCTGAATTCTTCCAAGGTGGAATGCTCAATTATCTTCCTTTAGTCAAAGAGCCACCACCTAATGAAATTAGTATTTTCGGACGCCTATGGATGATTACCTGGCAACTCATCATCACTATTCAGGCCGCCCTGTTCGGTTTTGCATTGCGTAATAAATTTAGACGATAAATGGAGGGTTTAAATTGAGTGAAGACATAACAAAGAGTGAAGAACTACCTGTCGGCCAACTGATTTGGGCGATTGTTCTCATCTGGACCGCAATATCCGTTACCCCATACGTGATCCAGGGACTTTTCTCCCCGCTGGACGGATGGAAGCTAGCTGATCACGCCCTACTCGGCGACACATTCGGCTTCACCAATTCTTTCTTCTCAAGTCTCGCCCTCGCCTTTCTTGTCTATACCAGCTATCTACAACGCAGAGATCTGGGTGTTCAGCGACGTGCCTTGGCTAATCAGGAAATAGAGTTGGAGTTAACCAGAGCCGAACATAAGAGATCTGCAGCAGCACAAGAAGAAGCCAGCAAGGAGTTAAAAGAACAGAATCGTTTGCAGTTGCTTTCGCTGAAGTTAGATGCGCTCGAAAAATCAATGGCTGGATATAAAAGGCACATAGAGAATTCACTAGATCCCAATGAAAGGGAAATGGCTAAACAAGTTCTGAGTTCTCAACGAAAGCGATACACCGAGTTGTTTCAAGAGCTGACGTCGTCCAACGACCACTGCAACTTGCTTTGCGCACGGCAACTCCTTGAAATTGATCAGTTTGATCGATTGCTGTTGGATCAGCGCACGAATGCTTACTGAAGTGAGAGCGGTCAGTTCATGTTCTCTTTCAACG
>SDWK01000108.1 GCA_004195335.1 Shewanella sp. | reverse complement strand
ATACATAGCTTAAAACCGCACGGTCGCGTTTAACGCAATGATCATGTTCCTATAATCATTGTCGTCTTGATCAGAATCATTGAAACGATAAATATAATCGTTGGTCAGTAGAATTCGGCGATATTCAAAACCGATAGCGGCACCTAAACCGTAGCGATCAACCTTTTCGTCGTCTGGCTTGAATTTGTCGTGCTCGTAATCAGCATTCAAATCGTAAAAAACCGTCTTGCTCAGCATTTGATGTAGATTAAATCTAGTGCCAAGAGCCTGGTCATCGCGATCAATCTGATCATATTTTGATTCATTCCAGTAGAGTTCGCCACTCGTCTCAAGTTGATCGCGTACATAACTAATGCTAGCAGTCGCAACACGGTTTTTGTTGAGCCCATCGACTTCATCCAGATGAAACTCTTGGGAATAGTCCAGCTTCAGGCTGACTGATGGGAAAAGTTGATAGGTCAGGCCAACCAACCAAAGAGGATTGTTAACGCCGCCCCCCTCATCATACTCAACCTGGCTCATACCTCCCTCAGCATTGACGCTCAGGCGGGGACCAAATTGTTGTGTCACACCAAGGGTGTAATCCTGTTGATTATAATTATCGGCAACTTCCGTCTGTTGCTGCAGGTAGCTATATGTTGCGGTGACCAGGGTATTGGTGGAGAGTTGCTTCTCAAGAGAAAGAGAACCTTTGTGCCCTTCAGAATCTTGAACAGCATCGACGACCTCGATACGATCATAGAGGTAGCCAAAAACTATTGTAAGCGAGGACGAAAGTTGCCAGCGATATTCCGGGGAGGCTGTAAAATTATACACGGTTGACTTGTTCACCAGATCATTGCCGATTGAACTGTTGTTGCGCACATCCAGGGATTCGCGCGAAATATTGCCGGTCGCACGCAGGGTGAACGGACGACTATCAAAAAACAGCGCCGAGCCATTGGCGCGTTGAACATCTACAAACTTATCGAGACTTTCCTCACTATGCTCTTGATAAAGTTGATAATTTAAAGAGTAATCGAGGGCGATATCTACAGAGGGTGCATTATAATTAAGAACAATGCCCGGAATAACCGTCGTGATCCAGTCAAACTCCTTATTACTATCGGTTAAAAAAATGTTGTCATTCCACTCCTGCCCCAAGGTCAGTCTCGGATGAAATTCAACTTGTGCCGCAGAAACTGAAATCGCAAAGGGGTACAAACCGATGACGAACAACAATAAACTCTTGGATAACCTCATGTTATTCCCTCAATACGCTTTTGCAGCTAAAATAGTTCGGGAGGTAAGCTAAAACAAATCTTAAGGCCAAGCGAACTCTTCAGTAATAGTAGCAACTCGGTTTTTTAGCGAAACTATGTGCATCGTTATAAATGACGCCAAGAAGAGCGTCTGGTTTGAACTCTTTAAGCGTTTTTTTTACGTCCTCAAGTTCGGCCTTGCCTTCGCGCACAACAAATAGAATGGCATCCACGATACCCGCCAAGACCCCGGCATCAGCAAAAGGCATCGCCGGGGGTGTATCAAAGATCACATAACGTTCCGGATAGCGCTCCTTGAGTTCTTTGACCACCTGTTTCATCTGCTGCGAAGCGAGGAGATCCACCGGATCGTTGATTGCATCTCCGGCTGGCAGCACAACTAATTTTCCAAGACCGGTCTTGATTAAGACCTCTTCCAGAGGCAGGTTGTCACGCAGGCAATGCACCAGACCTTTGCCCAAGGGCAATCCCAGATATTTATGCACCGAAGGACGCCGCAGATCGGTATCCACAAGCAAGACGGTATGATCTTGCTCTTTGGCCATTGAAATCGCCAGATTCAGGGCCATCATAGACTTACCTTCTTCACTGACAGTGCTGGTAACCATAATTGTGTTCCGAAACTGATCCCCGCTGGTCAGCGCGATAAGTGTCGAACGTAGTTTATTAAATTCTTCAACCAGAGCGGTTTTATCATTGGTTACTGTCGCCAGCATCGGATGCTCGATCTTAAGCGGATCCACGGCGAGCAGAGCAGAGATACCTTTCTTCACAACACGGAGGATCTCCGGTCTAATCAAAGGCTCACCAATTTTCTCCGTTTGCAGCAAACTGGGCGCTGCCTCTTTCCGTTGAGCTGCGGCCTTTTTTAAAGCGTCTTCAATTCGACTCATCTCAAAAACCCCGTTTTCTGGTTATCAAATCTGATCGCGTCAATGATGATAACCTTGCAAAAGCATTGGATGGTTAAGCCATCAAAGATGAAGGAAAATGTTAAAAGTAAAAATCCCAACAACGCTCAAGAAGTACAGCCCGAAGAAACTGGCGAGCAGCAGATCATTGCGTCCTGTTCGGCTGCTTTCTTGAGCATTAGTGATGTTCGGCACAACAGCGAGCAACTCAAACCCGAGTTC
>SDWK01000672.1 GCA_004195335.1 Shewanella sp. | reverse complement strand
GATAAACAGCGCCAGGATAATGGAGTCTTGGTTTGCGAGGCATGAAGAAAGGTTAGGGGAGAATCTCCGATTGTCAAACCTGACCCCTATGCCCTCGCCTGGTGCTGTGAAGGTGACGGGCAGTAATTGTTTGCGGGGTATGACGGTAAATGTTAGGCGTTTCTACCCTTGTTCATATTCAAGGACAGTTGATTTTAATTGATCAGTATATTTATACAAACAATCTACTGATTCAATAGCAATGCGTTCCTCGTTCTTTTGTGATATTACACCAATATACTTTTGTGAGTGATTGAAGTGTAAACGACAAATTGGTTTTCTATTATTATTGTCAAGAAGAATGCCGCAATAACTTTTGGTGTCTCGCATTGTCACACGAGAAACTTCTACTATTTCACGAAGAATTGATTTGATAACGTGATAACCTTCAATCTCTTCATCTGTAGTTACAATGCCTCTGTCATCTTCTTGTTCCTCTACTACCTCTTGAACTGCTGTTTCAGTTTTTGGCGGATCATTTGCGGATAGCGCTGAGGTCAGCCTTTCATTGATTTGCTCATTTATGAATTGTTTTCTGGCTTCTTTTACAATTTGAGTGAATTGCTCAATTACGGGTTTTGTGAGTCTACCGTCAAATATTTGTGAAGCGAAGAAGCGTACAAAAGTTTCTGTTGGATTAGTTAGTTCTTCTTCTAAGATCTTTTTTATTGCGCCAGTATATTTCAGGGTGCTTGCTGTATTTAAAATGTCGTCAAGTGAGAATGCTGACTTTGTAAACTTTTTAAGTTCATCTATCTGGTGGTCTTGAAAGTCGAGAATGTTGAAAGTGAAAAATGGCTTTGAGTCCATTTTGTTTGGTTCGTCAATGTCGGAATAAAACTCATAGTCAATACCGTTTGTAAGGATAGCAAAACGTGCTTCTGTTGCTGAGAAGTACCTGAAAAGTTGTGATGCATGATCTTGGTGCAAGTCAGCGCCAGACCACTTGCATTCAATTAAGATGATAATGTCGTCATCTTTTTTTATCGCATAGTCAACCTTTTCACCTTTTTTTGTTCCAACGTCAGCAGTGAACTCTGGAATAACTTCGGTGGGGTTAAATACGTCGTAACCGAGTGCGCTGATAAAGGGCATGATGAACGCGTTCTTGGTAGCTTCTTCCGTTTGGATGTGCTCGATCTGTTTCGGAATTCTTGCGGCAAGGTCTTTGATTTTGTCGATGAGATCCATTTTCTCCCCCTACGGTTAAAGTTGACGATGTATTTTATTTTTTACGCATAACGGTTGAGGTAATCGGCGGAGCCGCGAGCTTGCGTGACATGCCGCAATTTTAGATTTTAATTTTCAGTTTTGACAATCGTATTTTCCGGCCGCGTTGATTAAGTTGTTAGCCGGTTTTTGGTTTTGATCACCGTTTATCTATGAGTTGCCCTGGGTCATTGTAGGGTATATTGCCATTTTTAGCTGCATATCCCAGATCTTGTAATAGGTCCGCAAGTGCTTCATAGGCAGCCTCGACTTCTTCTTGGGTAACATCTATTTCCATGGCCTCATGTACGATCATATTTCTTTTGTCGATAATATTTTGCAGCTCAATACATAGGTTTTGATTGGTTTTATGTTTGGTTAATTTGGTGACTCTTTTAAATATTGATGTCACTTTGCCTTTTGAGGCGTTGGATGCTGCCGAGTTCGCAAGGTCCTGTAATAACGAACTTATGGAATCTGCTTCAGTGACCATCGACAACTGAACCCATCCCTGTTTTCCAGTTTCTATTTCAGAGCCTAAGTATTCATACATTGCAGGTGGATTGCTGAGAAAGGCAGCAATGAAAAACTCTTTTGTCATTGCTTCTATATATGTGACTGCTAAAACGATTATCTGCCTTGAGTAAACATCTGCCGCTGTTTTAAGAGAATTCTGTAGGTGCTGGCATAGTATTTTTTTCATTTTTGGATCTTTGCAAACAGCAAGTCCGTGCTCTGTTATATCTTGAATTTCTCGCCCATTTGCGTGTTCTTCAATTGCCTTTGGATTGGAACTCAAAAGCAACATTTCTTTATAAACACCTGGAACATCAATGGTTTTAAAAAGCCATTTTCCGAGGTCGAATTCTTTATTTATGTTAAATGCTTCCATTAATTTCCTCGGCTAACATGTATTATACGGCTCCGCTTTTCCGGGGGCTGGTTGCAACCTTTTTGTATTGCAAGGCATTCCGTAAGCGGAGGGGCCAAAATGCCACGAATTTAATCAATAGATCACCTTAACGATTTACTGTCAACCACGTCCATCTCGTCCACCTCGTAAATGACTTTTCCCTCTCATGGCCCGACAATCGGGCCATGTCTATTTTTACTCTCCCAGAAATCGAAGAGCAGATCACCGAGTACAAG
>SDWK01000207.1 GCA_004195335.1 Shewanella sp. | reverse complement strand
CATCTGGTCAGGGCATTTTACTCTCAGGATTGTTCAGCCATTCCTCTAGTGACGCCAAAGGAATATCTCCAACTAATGAATATCGATCTTCTGACTCTTCGAATAACTTAAGTGCCGCTGCCGATTGGTATATCACCCGTTCCTGGTCTATTGGTGCTATGTATGAAACCTCGTTCGACAGTGATAGGGATGATAACTACGGTATTAACACTGCCTATACTTTACGTCTAACCGATGGGCTTTCTGCCAAGTTTAATCTATTAAAAATTATAGAACCTGATGTAGATGGTGTGTTCGCCGGCATAGGGATTAATGGCCGCTTCTAACCCTCGAAGCCGCCAAACCCAAACGCCATAAAAAATGCCCGCCAGCTGTGGTTAGCAGTTGGCAGGCAAGGGGTGTTTCAAATCCTAGGTTCTAGGTTCTAGAATCATTTCAAAATCAATGTGCGTATTGTTCCTGATGCCAGTTATCGAAACGGGGCATCGCCATCATAGTCAGCAAGATTATTGCCAAGGAACCCATCACCAATGCAACGGCATAAGGTGCGGTTAGATCTGTCTGCTGCACTAACCCGGTAAGTACTGAAGCACCACTCATCTGAATAAACCCTAAGATAGCCGTAGCCGTTCCAGCTCGTTCACCGAATGCAGCCAGTGCCATGCTCGTTGCAGGACCAAGCAATAGAGCGAAGCCGATACAGAGCAACATCATAGGTAACATAAAGCTCAATGCGGCAGGCAATCCGGTTGATGGCCCCCACTGTTGTATGAGCACCTGCATGATGGCCGAAACAAGCATGGTGCTTAGCGCCAACATCACCGTGGGTCGGTTGCCTAACTTAGTGATCACCAAAGGCGCTGCAAAACAGGCAACAATATTAACCACGGCATTGAGACCAAATAATCCGCTGAATGTCAGCTCTGACATGCCTAAGGTTTCGATTATCCAAACCGGTGCGTATGAGACATAACTCAAGATAGCAGCCATACCCGCCATGCATGAGAAGGCATAGAAAAGAAAGTGAGGCTCCATGATAACGGGCTTATAACGTGACCAACGATATAGCGGGCCAGTAGTGACCGTGTTCGTCGGACGGGTTTCAGGCAGACGGTACCCGACCAAGATCATCATGACGATGGCATAAAGTGTCATAAATACGAAGGTTGAACGCCAACCAAACTGCAGTGCCAATAAGCCACCTAAAGTTGGAGCAAGCGCCGGGATCACACAGATAACCCCGTTAATGTAACTGTAATATCGCGCGCTCTCTTTGGGGGTGAAACAATCTCGCACGGCACTGAAGACCACTATCGAGGTAGAGCAAGCCGCAATTCCCTGCAGCACCCTAGCTATCTGCAGCCAATGAAATTCCATGGCGACAGCCGCGAGCATACTGCTCGCGATATAAAGTAAGATGCCACCCAGGGCGATGGGACGACGACCGAATCTATCGGCCAGAGGTCCTATGATAATTTGCCCTACACCCATAGCGAACAAAAAGAGTACCAGTGTCGACTGTACCTCACTTGCCGATACCGAGAACTCGGCAGCCATCGTTGGCATGGAAGGCAGATAAATATCGATGGCTAAGGGACTCAACACCACCATAGACATTAAGATGGGTAACAGATTTCGACGCATGATTTTTCTCTATTTGGAACGTTATTCTAAGAAGGCTATTTTAGCGCACCCAAGTTATGAACAGAAATGGTATTATTTCAGAACTGAATTTCCCTGTAGGAATATCTATGCACCTTGATAACCTGGCGAGAATCGATCTAAACCTGCTGGTGATCCTGCAAGTCTTACTCGAAGAACAAAGTGTCACCCGGGCCGCCAGTCGACTCCACCTGAGCCAATCGGCGCTGAGTAAGAGTCTCAATCGATTAAGGGATACCTTAGGTGATCCGCTTTTTCTGCGCACGGCACACGGTTTAAAACCAACTGCTCATGCGGTGCAGTTAGGACAAAAGCTGCCTAATATGCTCCAAGGCCTATATCAACTGACACAGCCACCTGGATTTATCCCTGCAAGCAGCAATCGTCAATTTTCATTTGCCATGGTAGAGAGCGCCTACGAAACATTAATTCCTTACTTTATCGGCCCCCTATTAATCGCCGCACCAAACCTCAAGCTCGACTCCTATGTGTGGATGGAAAAATCGATGCAGGCACTACAACAAGGTCAGATAGACTTTGGTATGACTGGCCGCGATCTACACCCACAATCAGATTTTCAGCTCAAACGTCTTCCGGAAGGAATTGCTCACCAAACTCTGTTTACCGACCATCAGATATGTCTGGTTCGTGAAAACCATCCCGTATTGACCGCCATCCGGAATGGTAACTGGAACCTGGATATTTATTTAGAGATGTACCATGTGCAGGTTCGCTGTGAGGGAAATGACTGGTGGGCATTGGATTATCATTTGGCAGAACAGGGACAGCACAGACGCATATCCACTACCGTGCCTGACTTTTATGGTGCAGCAAGTATCTGTGCCCATAGCGATTTGATCTTCACCCTGCCGACAAGCTTCGCTCAACATGCCAAGAAACTCTATTCCCTCGTCGAGCTTCCATTACCGATTGAGTTCTCTCCACTGGCATTTGTACTCTTGTGGCATGAACGTAATAACGACGAGCCAGGGCACAGGTGGATCAGAAAAACCATCTGCAAGAGTGTCGCCGATGCTTTTAGTAATATATCCCCAAACGGCCTCGAAATGCAGGATTAAGGATGTCGAGAAGTGACAGAGTTCAAGGTATGAAATAGCTTGGGTATATAAGTCTATTCAGCTTACATTAATCATCAGTATCGTATCATAGCTATTCATAGCCCTGATGTAGTCACTAGCCACGATATCAGAGGTCTTGAAGACAATCTGTTACATTTTTCGCCCAAGATTAACTGAATTTAACGTGATCTGAGGTCAATAAATATGCAGACTGAACCTCAGACTATTTTTTGGAGTTTTTATGATCTACAGTCAATTTCAGCAATCACCTTTTCAGAACAGGTTCTCCGGTGCCAAAGGCTGGATGGCTTTCGCTATAGGTCTGGCCGTGATAACACTAACACTGATAGCACTGCCTTTTGTGCTACTTATCGGTGCTGTCAGTTTCATTGTATTGAGTCTATTTGGACGGATATTTCTTAAGAGACAACTTGCGCGTTTTCGTCAGCAGCAGGAGCAAGACGTCTACAGCACACAGCAGGAAGCAGGATTTTCACAGGCCAACGTTGAGAGAGAATCTCAAGCATTTACAGAGAGTCCTTTTACCAAGAGTCGCCCTCAGGTAAGTCCACATCAAGGGCGTACATTCGAGCACGATCCGAGCTAATACACGACCTCACCAATATAAACGCTTGCCTTGGCAGGCGTTTTCATTTTAGTGGGTCATGACTCGCTCACAATCCTTATCGCTCAAAGGTCACTCTTTAGAGCTTAAACTGCGATGCAGTCAGCGGTCTTCTCAACAGGGTTTCGAAACGTTTCCAACGCTCAACGGGGCTGGTATTGCCGCCCCTCTCCACCCACCGAGCCACACTCTGTTCACCATGGTTATAATTAATGACATAGGCACGGTTAGAGAGATAAAACTTTACCCTCTGTCTGGCTCGTGACTCGCTATATAATCCGTAGTTTCTCAAGAGACACTCTGCATCACTTGCAGATATGTGGCCATCGGTTAATTGCTCGCATACCAGATTATCCAGATAAGCCAACTTCTTATAACAGGCTAGTACGCGATGATAATGTTCAATATCACCTTTAATGCCAGCTAAAGGCATTAGATGATCACGTTCGAACTCTACCACCTCGTCATCAGACATAATCAGGCGCAAGCCATAGTTAGCACTACCTTCCGATAAGAAAGAGATAGGGCTATAGAGAGGATAGATGGCATATTCTATCCACTGCTCACTTCTGACTAAATCTTGTTCCTGCAGCAAATTAAACACGTGATGACCCGGATAGCCTTCATGGCTGGCAAGCTCCAGGCAACGTTCGATATACAGAGGTTGATCTTGATTTAACTGTATCAGGCTCTGATAATTCCCCTGATACCAATTGTACGCCGTCCAGATTTTATCATTGACAAACTCGATGCTGAAACTTTCACTATCGGGCAAGGAAATATGAGCCCCGGTTAATAATCTCGCCTTCTCAACCGCCGCTTCGAATACCTTTGGCACCCTGTTATGAGGGACGATAAAACTGGCTCTGAACGCTTCGAAGCGTTCGGCTAACAAACCTTTACCCGTCAATAGCCCAGCCAGCTCCACCAGTACAGAATCAAAATACTCCAGACCAAACTTATCAGCCCGGGTATCGTACAGCCCCATAGATTCAACTTCAAACGTCCCCCTCTTCCCTTGAAGATGACGAATAAAGTAACCAACCGAAGCTACCTGTTTTCTCAGGAATGTTTGCCGTGATAATAACTTTGCGTCGACATTAACCATGGCAAGGGTATCTAACTCACCAAGCAGCCTTTGACCATCGAGATCCAATCGGGAAAGCGGCACTAACAGGCACTCTTTGCGCCATGGCTCAGGACCATAATAGGCATCGACATAGAAGGGAGCATGCATACCGACGGCCAACACCAGCTTTACATAAGATTGTGCTAGTTCATTGAGTCGCTTATTTACAGACTGGGTTGCGGTAGGCAAGGTTATTTCCATTCACATAGGACAAAAAACCATGCTACCAGTTTGTATACTGTATGCAATGGGCGGGCAACATAAATCTAGAGTGTGTCGACCCAGTAACGATTAGGAGAGAAGCTCTTTTGCACGCTGAAGAGAGGCGAGTTCATCGGTGTTATCCGTCATCGATAACACATTTTCAACCTGCAGTGACAGTGACTCCCATAAAGGTTCTATCACGGACATCTCTTGGGTATTACTTCGCTCACGAGCCAGTTTCAGCAGGGCAGCAGATCCCACGACATCAATTTTCCCCAACATACCATCGGCAAGGGCGATACTCAGTTCAATCATAGCGGGTACACTGTGGCCATATTTAATCGCCTCCCGTAAGTACAGTTCGGCCTGCGAAAGATCACAGCCGAAAGCATTGTCGTCATTCAACATAGATTGTGCCCGAGCCAGCATGGCATCTATCTGTCCTTGCTCTGCCGCCTCTGCCATCCACTGTTCACTGGCAATCGGATCGGCATCGCAACCCTCACCCCGCGCTAACATTAACGCCAGATGGTACTGGGCATGGGGAAAACCCGCCTGAGCAGCTTTAGCGATAAAATGCTTAGCCTGCTCGAGGTCATCACGTTGATAATACAGGACACCTAAATTGGCTATCGCTTCTGATTGCTCAAGAGCCGCGGCCAGCTGAAGATAATGTTGGGCCTTAACGCTATCGGGCTTGATACTCTCACCACCAACCATGTAAAAGTAACCCAGCAGTGCCATGGCATTCGCAATATTCGCCTCTGCAGCAGTCGCTATCGCTTGTTCCCCTGCAGAGATATTGACCGTCCCGCTATACCCATGAATAAGAGCCACGCCTGATTCATAGCGCGCATCCATATTGCTATCGGCGGCTTGATTAAACCAATACTCGGCTTTTTTGAATGTATTGTCAGACAGATCACCTCGAGATTGCTGCTCTTGCTCTAACTCGGCTAACGCCTGCTCCTGCTCTCGCTGCATCAAGGCTTTAGTCTTAAGCGACATGCCGACTAAATATTGCGCCAGAGGATCTGACTCCATCACGGCGCGATAACACAGATCTCGTCCGGCAAAAGAGTCGAAGGCTTCAAAACGATATTCGGGAAGGGGGTTGGCGGTAACTTGAGTAAATAGAGACGCGACAAGACCTAGCAGTTTCTCTATCGACTTTTCACTTAATTCAAGCAACTGCTCAGAGGTCAGATGGTACTTTTCCGGATGTGCCCCACGGTTACCGTCACCTCGCAACTTGTGCAGAGCTCTGGTCGTACGCACGTTAATCACCCGCCTCTGATTAAGCGTTTCAATCCTGTCGTACAGGTTGGGGCTATCGAAGGTTATTCCTTTAGGCCTAGCCAGCAATTCGGTCAGCTTATGGGTAAAGCTGCGGATTTGAAGCAAGGCTTGGGTGGGGACATCCCGGACATAGCTTTTGGCTACCCCGTAATCATGACCCAGCTCAGCAGAAAACTGAGTAACGAGTTCGACATCAGTAAGCACAACTGGTACTCCGGATAATAAGGGGGCTAGCACTCACTATTTTAACTGAAAGTTTACAGAACTCAGGTTCTAATCACTTTTACTGTGGCTAGAACCTAAGATCTTGTTTCAATCTAAGCCTGCTCTTCCACTTTAGGGCGTGACACCATGTATAAACGGAACAGCACAACGTTGACGAAAAGGCTAATGAAAGCAATAAAGACTTCAACGATTAACTGAAGTGGGAAGCCTACATCTTGTGCTAGAGAGGAGAGCATACCGCCTATCAAAGACAATGGGATATAGAGCATCAACACCACCAAGGTTTTGAACGTAATAGCACTACTGAACTTAAAGCTTCCCTTAATCGCTTCCAGAGGTGTTAACCGCTCGACAACTACCATAAAGTTCACATAGGCCAATCTCGCGAAAATATAGATACTAATGATCAGGCCCACCAGCCAGAGCGGTCCAAAGGCAGCAAACATCATCACCGGCGCTAAAATAGCTAAACCAGAAAATACCCCTGCGAGTAGAAGAGGAGGAACGAAACTCAGACTCGTTTTAAGAATAAGAGCCGTATTAGCTTCATTTCCTTGTGAGCGTATCTCCATAAAGAGTGTTAAAGATGCAATCAACAAAGAGAATACCAGCAAGAGAGCCATCACGGCCGCCATATGTAGCGCACCAAACTGAGGGTTTTCCAGATCTGCGTTCGCCATCTCCATACCCAACCAAAGTTGAATACCTACCTGAATAAATAAAATAGGCACTGTAAGAGCAGCTAACTGACTAATATGATTGCGAAAGAAGTTATATGCTTCGGTAAATATCGCGGACAATGACATGCGCGTTTCCAATTAGTAAATTAAATAAGACAATAAGGCCGATAGAATACCCAAATTTCATATTTTTTGCACAGAAGAAATGAACAATTGGTGAGCTATCTATCGTAAAAAGGCTGCAATGTTTTTGTTAATAAAGCTAGAATGCTCGCAATATTCGGATTTATTCACCACTGGAAGGCTAACAATGAAACTATCTGCTGTGACTGGCTTACTACTCGGCAGCCTAATGATGAGCTCACCTGCAACGGCGGGTTGGTTTGACGATCTAACGTCAAAAGAGGAGGTGAAGCCTCAAGTGACACAACCCCAGAGTAATGATCTTGTTGGTAATGTGATGTCACAACTCGGGCTCAATCAGTCTCAGGCTGAAGGCGGCTTGGGTAGCCTATTTTCCCTGGCTCAATCGACATTAGGTAATAATGATTTCGGATCGATCGCCAGTGCTATTCCCAATATGGACAGCCTACTCTCTGCGGCTCCGGCTATCGATAATGAGTCGGGAATTTCAGGGCTTCTCTCTCAAGCCGGCAATCTGGGTGCTTCTTTGCAAGGTGGAGCTCAAATCTACGATGCCTTCGAAAAATTGGGGATCTCAAAGGAGCTAGCAGTTCCTATGATAGATGTTGTTAAAGGTTACTTAGATGCCAATGCTGGAAGTGGCACCACCGATCTGCTGATAAAAGGGTTAGGTGCAATTCTTTAAGCTCAGTATCAGAGTTCACTTTTCGCCCTTCACATTGATGAGAAGTGAACTCTTACCTCTTCTATGACTCTAATCCTGTAAACTTAGATCTTTAGATTATTCACAGGTAACCCATTCATGATTGCAAAATTAAAAAAGTTTTTGAGTTCACACTCACAAGCCGTCACGCCGGAAGAGCAAGCCCGTCAACTTAATTTAGCCGCGGTAAGCTTACTGTTAGAAGTGGTGTTTGCCGACGAAACCTTATCGAATGAGGAGGCCAAGCTTTTACCTGCGCTGTTAACTTCAGCGCTGTCATTGACTCAAGCCGAGGCTCAAGAACTGATAGAAGAAGCGAAGAAGATACAAGGGAGCTCGATTTCACTCTATGAATTCACCAGTGAGATCAATCAGCAATGTAGTATTGAGCAGAAACAAAAACTGATCCTCGCCATGTGGAAACTCGCCTACGCCGATGGCCAATTATGTCGCTATGAAGATCAGATCGTTCGCCGTACATCAGATCTGCTTCACCTGAAACACAGCGAGCTGATCCAGATGCGTAATCTGGCCATAGAAAGCCAAAGTTAACGTAAGGGGTTTAAGGTTTTAACAAGAAAAAACCGGCACAAACTTTCCCCATGGCTGGCCACTTAATCCAAAGGAACCGATCCCAAGGATAAGACTTTAAATCACAGGTACTGCCTCGTTACGGGCAATATGTGATTTTTGCCACCAAAGAAGCGGGGCCAGAAGCATAATCAGCACGATGGCGTATAACATACTCGCTCCTAGGGCGACGCCTAACATAATGCAAAACAGGGACCCAAGACACACAAGAGGCAGATACCTTTTACTCAATAACTTAGCCGCAGCAAGCATAGAGGCTAAATAGATCATCACAAACACGCCATTAGTCCAGGCAATAAGGTGCTCAATCTCCTGACCCGAAATATGGGTTAACACGATGACACAAGCCATGGCTAACAATACCGTACTCAATGCCCTGA
>SDWK01000402.1 GCA_004195335.1 Shewanella sp. | reverse complement strand
GGTCTTGCCATATTGCCCCCAATCATCAGCAAGTAAATCGATTGGAGGCAATATGAATCAGATTAGAAATTCGATCAATACTTAATATTTAAGATGTGACCCTATGGCTTTTACTGAACATGGCGACCCAGTCTTCCTTGCTCACTTTGTTTTGCATTGTCAGTCTCCTTGAAAAGTGTTTTTGACTCTGCCATGGCCATGACAATACTAGTTGTAAACTGTGAACCAATAGACGGGTCAACACAAAGTTCCATCACGCCATCTATTTGATGGCCCTATTTATTTAATTTTGTTCTGCACGAGACCAAACAGACCAGGGCACTTCCGCTGGGTTTGGCTGATCTGGGGTAGGGGGGCTCTATCTGTCGAAGATTATTGATGTTTTAAAACGATTTCATTGCTGATCGAATAATGCTGTGGTATTTTGACCGCCTTGGCAACTTTGATTCAAAGAGGGGCTGGTAATGGTGGGGAAAATTAAGCAGATTTAGATAAGGCGTTTTCGGTCATTGGATCGAGGCGTCTTTTTTTGTTTTTGGGGAAATAGATAGTGACCCTAATTGCCTTCAGCAGTATGGACAAGGCAAGCCTGATCTGTCAGCTAACAGAACTTGCAGGGACCGTCATGTCAACCTGGAGAAAGTCATCAGCATCAACAGACTGCAGCAGCGGGCTTCGGTTATTTAATAGGATCAACATTAACAGGAGGCGGGTACGACTATGGCAAAAAATCCAAGGGATACTGTCACGTACGAGTTAAAGGAAGGACACAAGGTTGTTTATCGAGGGACAACTAATGACCCGGAACGAAGAGAGCAAGAGCATAAGGACGCAGGAAAAAAATTCACAGGGTTGAATGTCACCTCCCGAAAAATGACCGAGGATGGCGCAAAAAAGAAAGAGGCTGAGACCTTGGGCACTTACCGCAAAAACCACTGTGGGAAAAATCCAAAATACAATAATAGATAGTGACGGTTAAGCCTTTGACCCGTTTCCCGCTTGGTGTTCTCATGATCCCGGCCCCTCCGCTGGACGGAGACACTCTGCGGGCTCTTCATTAGCAAGAAGCTGGCTTAATTCGTTATTCAATTATGTTGACTTTTTACTGGTGCAACTGGTAATTAGTTGCACTTCGTCAACCCGGCGGTATAATATATATGTCTAAGCATCAAAAGCTACTTCAAAAGCTTTTTCGTAAACCGACAGATTTCAAGTGGGCCGAACTGACTACCTTGCTTCACTTCTTTGGTTACGAAAGAATTGAAGGGGATGGTTCTCGTGTCAAATTCATCAACCGTGAATTGGATAGCTACATCGGAGCCCACAAACCGCATCCAGGAAACACCCTCAAAGCCTACACAGTTAAAGACATTGTTGAAAAATTAAAAGAGGCGGGGATCAAACCATGAAACAAACAATGAAATATAAAGGATTTATCGGTAGTGCAGAATTTTCAATGGAAGATATGGTTCTGCATGGAAAACTACTCTTCATAAACGACCTTATCAATTATGAAGCAGAAACACCTTCTGGTCTGAAAACTGAATTTGAAGCTGCAGTTGACGACTACATTGCCACCTGCGCACAGCTAAACCGTGAGCCTCACAAACCCTGCAGCGGTACGTTCAATGTGCGTATAGGCGCAGAGCTTCATCAGAAACTGGCGATCTATTCGACCCTCAATGGCATCAAGATTAACAACTTGGTTAAAATGGCAGTTGATCGGTTTATTGAAGATCCTGAGCAAAAAGCTGTTGTACACAACCACTACCATGCGGCACCACATGCCGAAATCAAGAGAAGTATGACATTTAATCGGGGCGCCAAAGTAGTGCCTATTCGGAGTTCTTATGTCTCTCGCTATAATTAAACGCCCTCGGTTGCTCGAACTCAAATTTGAACTTCAGCCAATTGAGGAAGAGACAACCATCGAAATACCTTTTTCCTACAACATGAAACACCGAATATCGGAAAGCGACCAGTCTCTTCTTATTGTTAGATTTGGTGTAGAGGGAGGTGGCGAGGATTTTCCCTTTAACCTTAAAATATCAACCGAGACACGTTTCCACCTAGAAAAAGGACTGGAAGGTAAAGATGTCTCTAAGGCGGTTTTCCTTGAAGCGGGACCTGTTATATACCCAGTGCTCAATGAATACTTTACCGATTTAGGAAGAAAGGCAGACCTACCATTTGATGCCCTTCCTGATATCGATTTTCAAGAGTTCTTAGAAAGTCTAGAAGAACCCACGGAAGATGACGAAGAGAAAGACTCATAGCGCACTGAGGGGCTGAATCCTTTCTTACTAGCAGCGTGTCGGACTTTCCATGAACCGGCTGCAAATCCGGTCGATTGGCCCATATTTCAGCTCCTTTTTGCCCCATAGCTATGGCTATGAGTCTG
>SDWK01000203.1 GCA_004195335.1 Shewanella sp. | reverse complement strand
ATGATGGACCCTGAACAAAATCCCACCCACCCCTTATTTCTATAAATTTCCAACCGGCCCTAGCCCCAAATTCAACCAAATAATTTTGGATCTCCCGAAAGGAGATATCCCTAGACACGATCATTGGTTCACAATAATCAGAAAAAGGGAGAGATACTCCTCGGCGCCCGGTAAAAATGCTATCTATCTCCATCATTGGAAGCAAAAAACACAGTCCAGCATTATTAATAATTGAAAAGTATTTCGGCTCATAACCATAGGTTTCGCTCAGCACCTTTGCCCAACATTGAGTATGAAAAAAAGTTGCATCCGGGTGCTGCAATAAAAGCTCATCCCAGTTTTCGACATTCAGCGGATTAAGAACTACGCAGCGCATCCCCATGGACTCCCCCGTATTCACTTCACAAAGCTCCCCGGACCTGATGCGACACGTATTCAACCTGCTCTACACTCAACTTTGGACACATGGGCAAAGAAACAAATTCCCTTGCACATTTTTCAGCAACGGGAAAACTCCCCTGTACCTTTCCCAACCCCACATAAGCTTTTTGCGTATGCACTGGAAATGGATAATGGATCCCACATGAAACACCTCCCCTTTCCAATATGGCCATGAATTTTGACCGGTTTGGCACCCGTACAGAATAAATGTGATAAACATGTTGATTGTGGGCCTCACCAAATGCGCCAAGATTCTTGCCTGGATAAAAACTGAAGCAGCCGACATCTCCAATCGAGCCTGCCGCTCTTTGTTTATATTCTGCACCGTGCGCCTGACAGGCATCTTCAACAACAAACAGCCCATGCTTTTTGGCGATGGCCATAATGGAATCCATATCAGCCATCTGGCCAAACAGGTGAACAGGAATAATCGCCCTTGTTCGAGACGTGATGGCCCCCTCTATCAGTCCGCTATCAATCGTATAGCTGTGCTCATCAATGTCGACAAAGACCGGCGTTGCTCCGCAAAAACTGATAGCCTCGGCTGTGGCAATAAAGGTATTGGGGACGGTGATAACTTCATCCCCCGCTCCTACCCCGAGCGCCAGCAAGGCCATCCAGAGAGCTTCAGTACCACTTCCCACACCGACGCTATATTTGCACTGGCAAAATGCGGCAAACTGCCGTTCAAAGGTTTCGACAAAAGGTCCGCCAGCAAAGGCACAACGATCGATTACTTCTTTGATGGCATCCTGTATGTCATCATTTATTGGTTCATGCAGTGCTCTGAGATTCATGAACGGGACTTTCATAATTCTCCCCCTTAGTTTTGTTTAAAATTCTGGCCGGATTTCCAGCGACAACGGTATTTGCGGGGACGTCTCTTGTTACCACGCTTCCTGCACCAACAATTGCGTTCTCTCCGACCGTAACCCCACACAAAAGGGTCGCACTGGAACCAATAGAGGCCCCGCGCTGTATCAAGGTGGGCACACAGACCCAATCTGTTTCGGTTTGCAGTTCTCCATTATCTGTGGTGGAGCGAGGGTACCGGTCATTGATAAAAGTCACATTATGACCGACAAAGACACCATCCTCTATAACCACTCCTTCACAAATAAAAGTATGGCTGGAAACTTTACAGTTTTTACCAATGACGGCCCCCCTCTGTATTTCAACAAATGTCCCTATTCTTGTGTTATCGCCTATTTGGCATCCATACAAATTCACAAAGTCATATATCTTAACACCGCTACCTAGTTCAACATCCGGAGCAATCGACTTCACAACAAAACCTCCTCTTAAGTGTCATCCCAAATCACCAAGCGAGACAGCTACCCCATTTTGTCTTAGAGATTCTGATGCAGCAGTAAGTATCTGGACAACCTTCAACCCTTCCAGGCCACCTGTAAGCGACTTGCAATTTGTTTTTATACAGTCCAGAAAGTGCTGACATTCTTCTTTTAAAGGTTCAAATTGTTTCAAGTACGGTGAATACATGTCACCATAATGATAAGAATAATGAAAATCCGCGAAAGTATCATAATGAGGAGGTTTTTCTACTCTCTTATCATATACTTTAATCTTTTCTATTGGTTCTAGATCGTTATAAACAAGCATTTTCTTCTCACCAACAAAGGTCATTTCTCTAATTTTGTTTGGATCAAGCCAGCTACTTTGAATAGTGCAAAAACCACCATTGGCAAAGTTGATCGTCATATTGCACACATCCTCAACGCCCATGGAAACGTGTGCCTTCCCCTGGCAATTGACCGATACAGGTGTATCGTTTAACACGTGTAAAATGATCGAAATGTCATGGGGGGCAAGGTCCCAAGCGACATTGATGTCCTTCTGATAGAGCCCCAGGTTTAAGCGGCGCGAACTGACATATTGAATCCCCCCGAGATCACCCGCCTCCACCAATTCCCTAATCTTTCTGACAGGAGGGGAATAAATAAAGGTATGCCCGACCATAAGGGTCAGATTTTCCTCAAGAGCAAGACCCAATAACTCTCTGCACTCTGCAACGGATGAAGCCATAGGCTTTTCTATAAAAGTGTGCTTTCCCGCCCGAAGACTCTTCATTGCTAGTTCATAATGAAATTTAACTGGCGTCGCTATCGCCACGGCATCAATATTTTTATCGTTGAAGATTTCATCCGCCGCGGATACAGTTTTTATGTATGGATATAACTTTTGCATATGCGCCAGCCGATCCTTGCTGGAATCGCAGACAGTCGTTACATCACATTCGGATAATGAGTTAAAATTACGCACCAAATTCGGCCCCCAGTAACCGCAACCTATGACCGCTACGTTCAACATTCTCATGCCCCTTCCTCAATGTTTGGATTCTTGCTTTGCAGACTCTCCCTGATTTGCCCCAAGATGGCCAACGGAGTCCGGAACAGAATCTTGCCGTCCAGCCACAATGAACGCTCTCTAACGTAGCGAATATCCAATCTCACCATTTCACTGAAAGAAAGCTTGTTCTTACCACTGACCTGCCACAGGCCAGTCATACCCGGAATGGCGTCAAATCGCCCCCTATGCCAAGAAAGATATTCCTTCACTTCATAGGGGATTGGCGGGCGAGGTCCGACCAGGCTCATTTCTCCACGCAACACATTGATCAATTGTGGAAGCTCATCCAGACATGACTTACGGAGCCAATTCCCAAAAACAATGATCTGCGGATCGTGATCCAGCTTGGCCATTGGTGCATCTGATGATTCAGCCTTAATTAGCTGGGCAAGGTGAGCCTGATGACCATTCGTATCTGCGCCTTGGCACATAGTCCGAAATTTCAAGAATGTAAACGGTTGGCCAGCATAACCAATCCGCTGTTGCCTATATAAAACTGGCCCAGGCGAGACAACCTTGATGATGATCGAAACGGCTAAAAAGAAAGGGGAAAAAACCAACAGGCAAACACCTGCACCAAAAAAATCGAGGCCCTTCTTCAGGACCCACCCTGTCGGGCAAAACACATAATCGACATTTCTCGATGATTGATTGAAACGCCATCCACCCCTGAGAGGCGCTCGCGTTTGTTTATTCTCAGATTTCCCTGAGAACACATACGGATCTATCTTATCCGGATCTGCCAACTTGTCGGAAGGATAGGTAATGATTTCGAATTCTGGAGGGCGTCGAATATGGAGTATTTCATGACAGATTTTATCCGTAAAATGACATGCGCCAGCATAATTCGTTTCAGGCAACAAAATGCCGATATGTTGCGAATCAAGCCAGCCGACGGCATCTATCGATCGTACTCGAGAAGCGATAGTCTCGGCCAGAAGCTTGGGGGCATCTTGCCCTTCCCTACTCTTGGACAGCACGAATACCACCAGAGAAAAAACATCTCCCGTCCGGTTTGCCCGCTCGTGTTCCCGATTAATGATCCGGCGGAAGACATCCTTTGGTAGGAACAAACCATTATCAACGTCTCGTAACGTTGAGTAATTTTTCATCAGATGCTTGATTCTTTCTGCAATGGCCATTTCAACCCCTCCCCTCCTATAGGCGCCGGTAAATACATTTAGGGATAGGGTATGTCCGGTTCGTAAGGATCACACCCAAAACATTTCCACCCTGAGCAACAAGTTCCCTCTTCTGTCTTTCAGCGATCTGCCCACGGGTCTTACCCGCATCAATGACCAGCACAATACCGTCAACATTAGGCGAAAAAAGCCTCGGCCTGGGAGGTTCAGCGACGGACCATGAATCAACCAATACTAGATCAAAGGTTTTTTTCAACTTTTCCATAAAATCTTCAGTCTGCCTATAATCCGAATCCACAGGCAGCAGACCAGACTCCATCGAGAGGCGACTTACAGACAACAAATTCTTGCCTGCGACACCCTTCGAAGCGTTGTCAGCAAAATCATTTTTAAATTTTTCAATCCAGTTGAGCCTTGATGGCTGGTTGAAAAAATGGAAATCACTCGGTTGCTGAGGATCTGAATCCAGCAAAAGAACCGACTTCTTAAGCACGCTGGATGATACCTTGGCAAATGCGCGGATTATCTTAGAGCAGCCGGCCCCTTTACTCGATTCAACAAACTGAACAATTCGACCACCAGATCCGGGCACAACAGTAAAAATAGTTCGATACAAACCAATCAAGGTTTCTGTCAACTCTGGAGATACCGCTTTACCACTCTCGCTCACTTGTGGGATTGCAAGCGAACGTCCCGTTGCTTCTGACTGCTCAAGATCAAACCGCTCAAGTGCTTCGTATATTTTAGTCATCTCAAGGCGACCTCCTCGCTAGTGGTTCTCGAGCGGCTATAAACGCGCTGATGCATTGGGTCTAGATTTGAAGATTCCATTTCAGGAAAAAAAAGTATTCCACCAATTTGAATTTCATCCATATTGAAAACATGGAGATTGTGACGCTTGAGCCATATAAGGACTTGCGCGTTATAAAAGCCGTAGGTGTCGAGGCAAAGCTTCGATACGGTGTCCCCCTTTTTGACAATTTTTTTCTGGGATGATGAGTGCTTAGCGGTTATGTACCCCCCAGGCAATAAGGAGAATAAGGGTTCTGCCTTTGGCCCTAAATTCTGTTCTTCAGCCACACTTGCTGTTGACGGCTCTCTCGAAACGTCCGCCAGGTGAATTGAATGAAAGGGTTCTCCAGGTTGTGGTTGTAAAGTTTCAGCAGAATGTTCGGTTGAGTCAGGGGCGTCGGAGAGGAGTATCGTCTGTGCATTATGCATGAGAAGCGGATTTCCATCCTCAATCTGCGCCACGACCTCTTTGTTTGAATAATGAGTCCTGTCATCACCAATGAGCGGTTGCTGATGAGACCCTGGGTCGATTTTGATACGAACCTGTTCTCCAATCGTTTCGTTGGGGTGATGGGGGGAGAAGGAGACATAGGAGGCAACCAATAAAACAGCCAGTAAGAGAATTAGCGTGCCGACCGCAACCTCCCGGAACTGAAGCTGACCGGAAAAACGTTTCCCCTCATATTCGGCTATCACCTGCTTGACAAGTTTCAAAGAGACAGGTTTTTCCTGCAGGCCATAGCCAGCAACCAGGGAATTCTCACTAAGAATATTGATGACTCTTGGAATACCCTTCGAATGTTTGACAATCCGCCTGATCGCACTTGCCGTAAAGATCGGTCTCTGCTCCCGAGAAGACAATGACAGCCGATGGTAAAAGTAAGCAATACTCTCCTTTTTTGGCAAAGGCGTAATCAGAGCGCTATGGGCAATCCTTTGGCGGAGCTGTCTCAACTCGTAAAGATCAAGCTTCTTTTGTAATTCCGGTTGCCCGACGAGGACTATCTGAATGAGCTTGGCTTTTGTAGTTTCAAAGTTTGAGAGAACACAAAGTTTTCCCAGAGTTTCAATCGGCATATTTTGCGCTTCATCAACAATAAGAACGAGATTCTTGCCCTGACTCGCTTTTTCGAGCATAGCCCGATAAGCCATCCTCACCATCTTGCTTACTTTATGCCTTCCCGGGATTATCTCAGGGTCGATGCCCAGCTCGTGTAGCAAGGTTTCCATTAGTTCAGAAAAAGTTATTCTTGAATTGAAAATGAATATTGGCAGGATCTTATTTCGATCAGTTTTATGCAAAAAGGACCTCACAATAGTAGTTTTTCCGGTGCCGACCTCCCCTACAATAGAAACAAATCCCACACGCTCCTCTATGCCATAAATAATCGCCCCCAAAGCGTCTTTATGTTGCTGACTTAAATAGAGAAACTCTGGGTCAGGAGCCAGACGGAAGGGTTTTTTAATCAACTGATAGAAATTCAAATACATGCTTCAAATTCCTTTCGAGAAATACTGGCCAACACCGGCAACCCTAATTTATTTTCTACATCCTCAGGGACCTTAATGGTGCTATCAATATACTCACGGAAAAAAGCAAGGCCCAATCCGCCAGACAAACCAAGCAGCATTCCAAGCAATATATTCAAAGCTTTACGTGGCTTGATCGGAACAAGAGACATGGTTGGTGGCTGAACAATACTGACATTGGAAATTCGACCTGAGTCCAGCTCTTCAGAAATCTTTGCCCTTTGCAGGTGCTCCCGATATCGTTGATATTCGATATTTGCGATGTCTATTTCACGCTGGAAACCGTTTAGGCTTATTTCATGGCGAGACAACACCAACAGGTCTGCCTTGCGTTCTTTGAGTTGGTACTCAAGGATGTTCTGACGAGCATTCAGCGCCTGCAGTTGAGCCTGCTCATCCGCTAGCCTTAAATGCAATGCCTGGTAGTTGGTATCAACTCCATGAGTAATCTCAGTGAGCGCTACACTCTCCTGGCTTAGTTGATTTTCAGCCAGACGAATTTTGTCACGCAGGTCGATAAGAGCCCTGTCTGTATCTGGATAGCGTGCGGCTAAATCAGCCTCCTGAGCTAGAAGCTCAAAAATCCGATCCTTTATAGCCTCCACAGTCCTGTTTGGCAGACCGACAACACGATTGATTTCATGATTCGGTGAGCGCCCCTGAAGACTGCTCTTGATCGATTCAATTTCAGCACTAGAAGCACCGATCAAACTGACAACCTGATCAATTTCTATCTGGAGTAGATTGACCTGCTCCAGGACTATCCCCTTTTGACCTTCTATCGCGAACATTGAGTTCTGTTCTTGAAAATTCTTAAGTATTTCCTCTTTATGATTCAGGGCTACTCTTAAGTTATCAGCTCTTTGTTCAAAGAATTGAAGCGGGGCTTGTGCCCGATGCATTAAAATGTGCCGATCTAGATATTTACTTATCACGACATTCAGTATATCTCGAGCCAGTCCTGGACTCTCTGACCGGAAAGCAAGATTGATAATATAACTTTGTTTTTCTGCCACTACAGTCAGATTCTTCATCACTTTAGCAACAGCAATTTCACTCAGTGGCAGTGGTGACTTCAGACCAAGCTTAATCAACAGGTTCTTCCCAAAATTAATCAATTGAGAATCAGCATTTGATATCAATTCACTTTCCGGCGAATTCAGTATTGCAATCGGACCAAAATCATCTACTGCCTGTTCAACCAGAACTCTACTTTTAAGGGCTGCAACCTCTGAGTTAAGTTCACTTTCTCGATCAGACCTTACCGATGTTGTCGGACCAACCACAGAAGGGTCCACTGACACACTTTCACGTCCCAATTGAATAAAAAGCTTGGCATCTGACTGATAAATTCCAGGTGAGATCAATGTAAAGACCGTAACAAACGTAACAGTCGAAAAAAATATTACAAAAATATAGAGTTTGTGACGAAAAAGAATACTCAGAACGTTACGAAGACAATTTACTCCTTCATCCGGTATAAGTATTGGCTGAGAAACTTCTCGATTTGCTGGCAAATTATCATTTTCTCGCATTGCATTGCCCTCTCAACCAATTTGCTCACGTAGATATATCAGTAACTTTGCCATACCTCTAAAAACCAATAACCAAGCAATTGAATTAATTGTCATTGTCATCCAAACGATAGTTAAATCCAACCCCAACACCTCTAAAAAGAATAAGATCTTGAATGTATTGTCTTACAAATTTATTCACTTTAGCGATTGATGATTTTGGAACATAAACAATATCTGAGGGCTGAAGAACATGGTCAGGATGAGAACCATTAACATGAATAACCTTTTGTAGATTAACTGGGATAGAAACTGGTTGGTTCTTTTTTCCCTTACGAATAATGATTGCACTTTCAGGCTCCGCTGTTTCCTTAAGCCCGCCAGAGTTAATCACAGCCTGAAGTGCGGACATGCGACCCGTCAAAGGCAAGACGCCAGGGTTCTCAACTTCTCCGCCGACGTAAATATTCTGGTTTGCTAGGGATACGACGATGACAGTAATTTCTGGAGATTTCAGTTTTGTGGAATAGCGTTGAGTCAGGTGTTTATCCAGGCCAGCAGGCGTCATGCCGGCAGCGAAAACTTCATCAACCATCTGTAAAGATATTTTTCCATCTGGGCGTATGCTTTGCTGGGAATCCAGTTCCGGCCAGAGTCTGAACTTCACATCAAGCACATCGCCAGGCCCGAGTACAACCAACGGTACCATCGGAGCGATAGCTTCCTGGAGATCCACATTGGAAGAAGAGATCTTTAAGGTTGGAGAGCAGGCAGTAACAAATACGACACACGATACAATTACTAATTTGATGATCAACATTGCACCCTCCTGTTGAGTCGCGGTCTGCCACGGTTTTAGTTAGTGCTTGCCATATTAAAAAACCAAATCAAAAGCCACGATAACTATGCACTGTCTATTGGAGAAATCTTGAACTTTCCATCGAACCTGATTGCAACACCTTCACGCTCTGTTCTAAGGACTTTCCCTTCAACCTCGATCACCGAATAACGCTCAGATTCCGCCCCACAGGAGGTGTTGAAATCCAGGATTATTCGGAGATCAACCAACGAATCCAGCGAAAGGTCTTTCTGCCCGATAAAAAACCCTCCATAGCCTGACAGATCTCGTGACAGCAAACAGAGCTTTTCTGTTTGCCGCGCCGGATCAGTAGACATAATCATTGTCGGAATTTGCAGCCCGAATCGCTTGATGCCTCTTCTCTCTGAACCTGTCATCCATTCTCTCCTTGAAAATATCGCCGCACATATCAGGGAGTTCACCATGTGTGATATTAATGAAACGTACAGAACCGTCTCTGTAAATGAGATGGATATCTTAATTTGTTACGTATATTTGGGAGTTATCGTGCTTAGAAAAGTTAAGCCGACGAGATGTCTTTTTTCGGGAGAGCCGCCTAAGACTTTAGGCATAGATGAATTTACTACCCGGGTAAAGCACAAGGAGATACAACCCGTAGCGCAGTGTCACGCCATGCCGATTTGCGCTCTATAAACTAAAGATATTTGGCTGCCCACAGAGAGGCCTGCAGACGATTTGGAACATCAATTTTTTTGAAAATATTATAGATGTGAGTTCTTACGGTGTGGGAACTGATA
>SDWK01000118.1 GCA_004195335.1 Shewanella sp. | reverse complement strand
ATATTGACAATCTCGTAAAAACCTAATTTGGTGATAGTTAAGTAGATAAGCGCAGACTTCGAAAAACTGCATATTCAAGGCGTGTGAAGAGTTTTTACGACACCATCAACATTTTAGCTAAAACATGACTGATTATACTGAACAGAATTGCCCAAAATGTAACCAGCGACTGCGATTTCCTGAAAACATCGGAGGAATGCTTATGGCTTGTCCTTCATGTGGGAATAAGTTTTACTCTGACTTTAAGCTGGGTGGTACTAAAAGAAGTGAGCATAGAGGAATATTAAAAATTATTTTCGAGATGCCTTATGAAACCATGTTGCGTACCTGGCGATATTTCAAGTCATTAACGTAATCGGTATGCAAAACAACTGAATAAATTCTGATGATGGTTGCCGATAGATTTTCTGACCAGTACGTCAACGTGCGATTTGTTTTAAGCATTAAGCAAATGAATCTGCTAACCAATGGGTGCACTGGATTTGCTGGGGGGCGTGGTTTTCAATACATTACAGCATTGACGGGTATTGTTGCTTGGTAGAGCGCCCTGCTTTTAAATCCCAGCAAACACAATGACCCCACCGCTATTCCTGCAATTCACGATAAACCAGACATGAAAACGGCCACCTCAGAAATGGGGTGGCCGTTCTTGCTTTGCAGGGTTTGTAAGAATTATTTATTACCCCGTTGTTAGCCAGTCAAAATCAGGTGGAGCAACTTATCAGACGTTCATAGCCTGCCTTCAAATGCATGCTCACTCTGACCTTTGAATTCAGACCTAAGGGGGTAGAGCCCTTCGTCTCGAAACCGACATTTTCGGTCAGGGCACAGATAGAATCGGTAACGACAGAAAATTATTTTTGTAATTTTGTCTGCTCGTGTCATATCTATCCAGGGCAATTCCACTCATTAACAAGGAGGTATTGAATTTGTTGAAAGAACTGGTTTTGAAAAACCGCAGTTATCGCCGCTTTGAAGAAAGTTGTCCGATTGAAGAATGGACCTTGCTGGAACTGGTCGACCTCGCACGCCTTACACCTTCAGTGGCCAATCTTCAACCGCTTAAGTATCTTCTTTCCAACGGGCCGGTAAAGAATGGCTTGATTTTCCCCACATTGGGCTGGGCGGGCTATCTCAAGGAATGGTCGGGCCCTATCGAGGGCGAACGGCCGTCTGCCTACGTGGTTATTCTTGGAGACACAGGGATTGCCAAGGATTTCAGCAACGACCAAGGCATCGCTGCCCAGACCATTCTGCTAGGTGCTGTGGAGCGTGGTCTTGGCGGTTGCATGATCGGCAATATTCGGCGAGAAGAACTGCGCACGGTCCTGAACATTCGTGAGGAGTATGAAGTTTTGCTGGTCCTGGCCTTGGGAAAACCGGTGGAAGTGGTGGTTATCGAGAACCTCCCTCTGGCTGGAGGCGTCAAATACTGGCGTGACGACAATGCCGTTCATCACGTACCAAAAAGAACCATCGAGGACATCATCGTCAAAAGTTAGCGAATTCCACCAGCCTAACGCAGGGTGGATATTCGAGATTGTATACATTGCATCTAAATTTTCTGAGCCCAATGCTTGTGGTAGAAGTGCTAGCATTGATAGGGGCCTCAGCGAATCGGTCTTGGACAAGATACACAATCTCGACTTACTTGGTTTACTAGTCACCACATATCAGACACACAAACGGCCAACTCGAAATATCGGGTTGGCTGTTCTTATTTATCAGGAAATTCAAGAGTCGGCCGGTTCTCACCAACGAAAAATAGTCGAATCACTTACGAAACCCATACTCTAGTTCAAAGAATTGTGGGTTCAGATCGGCCATGGGATCACGAAGTTTTGCAAGTTCTTCAGTTGGCCCATGGACTTCTAGCCGAGTGAGTTCGGCAATAGCTAGGAGTTTCCCTAGTAGAGGCCCAATGTTGTCTAGATGGGCAAGTGCTCCTTCGGCATCTTGATAGCCCTCTCGGCAATGAGCCTGATCACCATCAAAACTAAACCCGTAGAAGAGACTCTTTTTTTCATTTTTGGTTTGTTCTACGCACTTGGCGCAAAGTTCTTTGAATTCATCGAGCTTTCCACTTGTAACCTTGAAGTAAGGTACAATCGTGCAACATTTGTCACGGGTCGGCATGATTTCTCCTTTGGCTTTTCCATATACGTGTCTGTTTATCTGATCTTTATGACTTTATCCTCGTTTTACACCATGTCAAACATCAAGAAAGGCCTATGGCGTTGGGATATGGAAGGGGCTACCAATGGAGGCTATAGAGACCTGAGGGTAGGATCATCCGACTTAGAAGACGGCTTTACCGAACCACTACAATTTGACCGTGCGCGAGGAAGAGGAATTGTCCCACTAGTCACCGTATATCAGACATGAAAATGGCCACCTCAGAAATT
>SDWK01000202.1 GCA_004195335.1 Shewanella sp. | reverse complement strand
GTGAGAGTTGTGTAGGTTGTCGAATTGATGTTATTTTTTTCGTTTTTATGTTTAAAGGGCCGAGTTGTTTACTTCAGGCACCCGAATGTCCATCTGCGTCGCTGTCCGGCTTGGTCTTATCGTATCCTAATCGAGTAAGACGTCGTGTACTGAATAACCAATAATTCAGGCAAACACTGGGTCAATTAGAATTTTTGTATTTAGGGATCACTCAGGGCTGTGATAATATTCTTCGTTATGTTCTTTTATCAAAGTAAGTAGTTTCATGCTCAGCAATATTCGTGTCGTACTCGTTGGTACATCTCATCCTGGGAACATAGGTTCCACAGCCCGTGCTATGAAAACCATGGGACTCTCTACATTATATCTTGCCGAACCTCGTGTTAAGCCTGACGGGCACTCGGTGGCTTTGGCCGCCGGCGCGTCAGATATACTTAAACATGCGGTTACCGTCGATAGTGTCGCTGAAGCCATCGCAGATTGTAGTCTGGTTATCGCGACCAGCGCGCGCAGTCGAACATTAGATTGGCCAATGCTAGAGCCAAGAGAGGCGGGCGAAAAGTTAGTTTCCTCTGCTTTAACAGGTCCTGTCGCCATTGTATTTGGTCGTGAAAATAACGGCTTAAGCAATGAAGAACTGCAGAAGTGTAACTATCATGTTGCGATACCGGCAAACCCGGAATATACCTCACTTAACTTAGCTCAAGCGGTGCAGATCATCTGTTATGAAGCGCGTGTGGCTCATCTTGCTCAGGTTCAGCGTGACTTTGAAGGTGCCAAACCTGAAGGCTATGTTGAGCCGGTGAACGACTATCCTTTTGCAAAAGAGCGTGAAAACTTTTTTGGTCACCTCGAAGAGACATTGCTTAATACCGGCTTCATCGTTAAGCAGCACCCTGGTCAGGTAATGACAAAGTTACGTCGTTTGTTTAGTCGGGCAAGGTTAGAAAGACAAGAGATGAATATCCTAAGAGGAATGTTAACCTCTATCGATAAGAAAGTGGCACCAAAAGACAATAACGAAGCATAAGGAACAAGAGTCATATGGGAGTTATCGCTCGACTTAAAGATGATATAGCATCCATCTATCATCGAGATCCGGCAGCGCATGGAACGTTAGAAGTGTTGCTTAACTACCCAGGTATGCATGCCATCTGGATCCATAGAGTGAGTCATAACCTGTGGAAGCGAAAATGGCGTTTGACTTCCCGTTGCCTCTCGACATTTTCCCGCTGGATGACTGGAATTGAAATCCACCCCGGTGCGACTATTGGGGATAGATTTTTTATCGATCATGGTATGGGTGTAGTCATAGGTGAAACCGCTGAGATAGGTCATGATTGTACCCTCTATCATGGTGTTACATTGGGAGGAACCACTTGGCAGGCGGGTAAACGACATCCCACCTTAGGTAATAATGTGGTCATCGGTGCAGGGGCAAAGATTTTAGGCCCTATTACGATGAATGACGGTGCCAGGGTCGGTTCCAACTCTGTGGTCGTTAAAGATGTTCCTAAAGATACGACGGTCGTAGGTATCCCAGGTCGAGTCGTGTCAACGCCCAATGAAGCCAATAAAGAAAAATCTAAGCGACGCACTGAGATGGCTAAAAAGTATGGCTTCGATGCCTATGCTGTTTCACCGGATAATCCAGATCCAGTCGCTAATGCGATTGGTCAGATGCTGGATCATATGCACCTGATGGATTCAAAGGTTCAAGAAGTATGTCAAGCCGTTCAGTCTATGGGCGGCAGTGTGTGTACCGATAAACTTCCTGAACTTGAGGTGGATGACTTCAGTGATGTCGAATTAGCTGCCGCTCAGAAGCGTAAACAGTCAATTGATGAGTTTGATCCCATAATCTGATTTTTTAGCGCGCTAAGTTGTAAACATGCATTGAATATTTTAAGAGAAACAGGTTAAATACCCCACCAAAGTGGCAGGGTATTTTCTGCTAATTAATACCCATTAATACCCTGTAAAGAAATAGGCCAAATAGTTGATTAAATTACGAGGCTTAATACTTGACTAAAACAGTCGGGTATGTTTGAATTCCCTTATGCATTTTTGGGAGCTGGTTGCTATGAAACTTACATCGAAAGGTCGTTATGCTGTGACAGCCATGTTAGATGTTGCTATGCATTCTACATCGGGTCCAGTGCCATTGGCCGATATTTCTGAGCGCCAAGGGATCTCTCTTTCTTATCTCGAACAACTATTTGCGAAATTAAGAAAGCATGGATTGGTTTCGAGTGTTAGGGGCCCTGGTGGAGGTTATCGACTAGGTGCTGATGCTGCGGAAATTTCTGTGGGTATGGTCGTACGTGCAGTCGATGAGTCTGTCGATGCAACACGTTGTCAGGGGCAAGGTAACTGTCAAAGTGGTACGCGCTGTCTGACTCACTCCTTATGGGGTGATTTGAGTAAACAAATTTCTGATTTTTTAAATGGGATCAGCCTTGCGGGCTTAATGAATAAACGTGACGTTCGGTTTATTTCGATTAAGCAAGATGAATTGCAACAGGAACAAAGAGTAACTGCATAAGTTAACTTTGTTATTATTAAATAATTTTTTGTACTTGGTTTAACCCTTTTACAGGGTGTAAGTACGGAGTGTGTGATGAAGCTTCCTATCTATTTAGATTATGCTGCGACAACGCCGGTTGATCCTCGTGTTGCAGAAAAAATGATGCAGTGCATGACTATGGACGGCATATTTGGTAACCCAGCGTCTCGTTCTCACCGTTATGGTTGGCAGGCTGAAGAGGCGGTTGATATCGCCCGTAATCAAGTTGCTGAGCTGATTAATGCGGACCCAAGAGAGATCGTATTTACATCTGGTGCAACCGAATCTGACAACTTGGCGATTAAGGGTGTTGCTCATTTCTACCATAAGAAAGGCAAGCACATCATTACCAGCAAGACAGAACATAAAGCTGTATTGGATACTTGTCGCCAACTTGAACGTGAAGGTTTCGAAGTTACGTATCTTGCACCTGAGTCGAATGGATTGATTCCATTAGAAACAATTGAAGCAGCAATGCGTGAAGATACGATTCTTGTCAGTATCATGCATATTAACAATGAGATTGGTGTTATCCACGATATCGGTGCTATCGGTGAATTATGTCGTAGTAAGAAGATTGTTTTCCACGTGGATGCAGCCCAGAGTGCAGGTAAGTTACCTATTGACGTTCAGTCTATGAAAGTTGATTTGATCTCTATCTCTGCTCACAAGATGTATGGCCCTAAAGGTATCGGAGCACTTTATGTGCGTCGTAAGCCACGCATTCGTCTAGAGGCGACTATGCACGGTGGCGGCCATGAGCGTGGCATGCGAAGTGGTACGCTTGCGACTCACCAAATTGTTGGTATGGGTGAAGCGGCTGCGATAGCTAAAGCAGAGATGACAACAGAGAGTGCGCGCATCAGAACGTTGCGTGACAGACTTTGGGATGGCGTTAAAGGGATCGAAGAGACCTATATTAATGGTGACGTTGAACAGCGTTATTGTGGCAGCTTAAATGCCAGCTTTAACTTCGTTGAAGGTGAGTCATTGATGATGGCGCTGAAAGATCTTGCTGTCTCATCAGGTTCGGCATGTACATCGGCAAGTTTAGAACCAAGTTATGTGCTAAGAGCACTGGGTTTGAATGACGAAATGGCGCATAGCTCAATTCGTTTCTCTATCGGTCGTTTTACGACTGAAGAGGAGATCGATCATGCAATTGAGACTATTAACAAGTCAATTGGCGACTTACGGGAGATGTCTCCATTATGGGAGATGTTTCAAGATGGTGTTGACCTAGATAAGGTTCAGTGGGCTCACCATTAATCCGGTTAAAACGAATATAGAGAGTGGAGCAGTACCATGGCTTATAGCGAAAAAGTACTAGAACATTATGAGAACCCTAGAAACGTAGGTTCTTTCGATAAAAATGATCCATCAGTAGCTACCGGTATGGTCGGTGCACCCGCTTGCGGCGACGTGATGAAGTTACAGCTAAAGATTGACGAAAATGGCATGATCCAAGATGCCAAGTTCAAGACTTACGGCTGCGGAAGTGCAATCGCATCTAGCTCTCTTGTTACCGAGTGGGTTAAGGGTAAATCTATCGAAGAAGCTGCGGCAATTAAGAATACCGATATTGCAGAAGAGCTTGCATTGCCTCCAGTGAAAATTCATTGTTCTATTTTGGCTGAAGATGCAATCAAAGCAGCCATCGATGATTATAAGTCAAAGCAAACTAAGTAATTTCCGGAGTTAAGATGGCTATAACAATGACTCCCGCGGCAGCAGAACGTGTAAAAAGCTTTCTTGTGAGTCGCGGCAAGGGGATAGGCTTACGCTTAGGACTCAAAACTTCGGGTTGCTCTGGCATGGCATATATTCTCGAGTTTGTTGATGATTTGAATGATGACGATGAAGTTTATGAAATCGGCGGAGTAAAAATTATTATTGATGCCAAGAGTTTCATCTACCTTCAAGGTATAGAGCTCGACTTCGCAAAAGAAGGGCTCAATGAAGGTTTTCAGTTTAACAACCCTAATGCAAAAGGGGAGTGTGGCTGTGGTGAGAGTTTCACAGTCTAACCGTCAAAAGAATTGAGTCATGAACTATTTTGAGCTGTTTAGTTTTACACCTTCCTACGAAATAGATACCGCCTTACTTGCAGAGCGCTACCGCGAACTGCAAAGGGCGGTTCATCCCGATAAGTTTGCTAACTCCAGTGAACAAGATAAACGTATTGCCGTCCAACGTACCGCTCAGGTAAATGACGCCTTTTCAACATTGAAAAACCCAATTTCAAGGGCTGAACATATTCTTGCATTGAATGGAGTCGATCTTCTACATGAGTCGACGACGGTTAAAGATACTCAATTTTTAATGCAGCAAATGGAGTGGCGTGAATCTCTCGAAGATATTGCTCACAGTAATCAACCCGATGAGATGATTGCTGAGCTATACGAGACATTTTCAGTTTATGCTAAGAAGATTGAGCAAGGGTTAGCTCCATTGCTTACAAGCGATTCAGAGGATGATTTATCCAAAGCTGCAGATCTTATTCGAAAATTGAAATTTATGGCTAAGTTACAGATTGAACTTGAACGTGCGGAAGATGTTCTGTTTGATTAAGCTTAGGCATACTTTTTTGTTTGTTAATTATTTTTTATTGGATTAGCTTTAGCACCATATTGGCTAATACTTAAGTTGGAATTTTTATGGCCTTTTTGCAAATTGCAGAGCCTGGACAGACTGCAGCGCCTCATCAACATAGGTTGGCTGTTGGTATTGATTTAGGCACCACAAACTCACTGGTTGCTGCTGTACGCAGTGGTGTAGCTAATACCCTACCTGATGAGAATGCTCAACATTCACTGCCTTCGATAGTTCGTTATACCGATACCAGCGTCCAAGTTGGTTTTGATGCCGAGGCGCATTCAGCTAAAGATCCGCAAAATACGATTATATCAGTGAAACGTTTTATGGGCCGAAGTCTTGCTGATATTCAAGCGGGCGTACAAGATCTGCCTTATCGTTTTCAAGCCAGTGAAAATGGTCTGCCTTTGTTCGTTACCGAGCAGGGAACAGTAAACCCTATTCAAATCTCTTCAGAAATTCTAAAGCCATTGATTTCAAGGGCTGAAAAAACACTAGGTGGCGATCTTGAAGGTATCGTCATCACTGTTCCTGCATATTTTGATGATGCTCAGCGTCAAGGCACTAAAGATGCGGCAGCTCTGCTTGGTGTAAAAGTATTACGTTTATTAAATGAACCTACTGCAGCCGCAATCGCATACGGGTTAGATTCAGGACAAGAGGGTGTTATCGCCATCTATGATCTTGGAGGCGGAACGTTCGATATTTCAATATTAAGGCTCCATAAAGGGGTATTTGAGGTGTTGTCTACCGGTGGCGACTCTGCATTGGGCGGCGATGACTTTGACCACTTGCTACACAGTCATCTCCTGCAAGAATGGCAACTCGTTTCTCCATCAGCATCGATTAGTCGGCAGTTATTGATTGAATCAAGACGGGTTAAAGAAGCCTTAACCAATGAGAGCGAAGTGACAGCGACCTTGTTATTGGATGATGGCACAACGCTCACTCAGCGAGTGACAAAATCCCTGTTTGACTCTCTTATAGCATCTTTGGTTAAGAAAACCGTGGCGAGTTGTCGGCGTGCACTTCGTGATGCTGGGATTAAAGCTGACGAGGTACTTGAAACTGTCCTGGTTGGCGGTTCGACAAGAGTGCCATTGGTCAGAGAACTCGTCGAAGGCTTCTTTGGTAAAGTGCCATTAACGTCTATTGATCCTGATAGGGTGGTCGCTATCGGTGCGGCAATTCAGGCCGATATTTTAGTGGGTAATAAGCCTGAGTCTGATCTGTTACTGCTCGATGTTCTTCCTTTGTCACTAGGTATCGAGACCATGGGAGGCTTAGTCGAAAAGGTGGTTTCACGTAACACGACAATTCCCGTGGCTAAAGCGCAAGAATTTACTACTTTTAAAGATGGTCAAACTGCGATGGCATTTCATGTCGTACAGGGGGAGCGGGAATTAGTCGATGACTGCCGCTCTCTGGCGCGATTTACTTTGAAGGGGATCCCGCCTTTGGCTGCGGGGGCTGCACATATTCGAGTGACCTTCCAAGTCGATGCCGATGGTTTACTAAGTGTGACGGCGATGGAGAAATCCACTGGTGTGCAATCCAGCATTCAAGTTAAACCCTCTTTTGGCTTAACGGATGAAGAGATCGGCTCCATGTTGAAGGATTCGATGGCGAATGCCAAAGACGATATCACTCGTCGTATGCTTGCAGAACAGCAAGTAGAAGCTGCTAGGGTACTCGAGACATTAGGTGCCGCATTGGCGAAGGATAGTGAGCTGTTATCGGCTGACGAACGTAGTGCGATTGAACAGAGCATGGCTGTATTGGTTCAAGTTGGTGGTCAAGATGATGCTGATGCGATTGAAAAGGCCATCGAAGCATTAGATGCTAGCACGCAAGATTTTGCGGCTAAGCGTATGGATAACTCTATCCGATTGGCATTAAAGGGCCAGTCAGTTGATAGTATTTAGATAATAGATAGGTAAACCGATGCCACAAATTGTATTTTTACCCCACGCAGAATTGTGTCCCGATGGTGCAGTTGTTGAAGCGAATGAAGGCGAGACCGTTCTCGATGTTGCCTTACGAAATGGCATTCACATTGAGCATGCTTGTGAGAAGTCCTGTGCCTGCACAACGTGTCATGTCATTATCAGAGAAGGTTTTGATGAGCTTGAAGAGAGCGATGAGCTAGAAGATGACATGTTGGATAAAGCTTGGGGCCTTGAGCCTGAGAGCCGTTTATCTTGTCAGTCTAAGGTGCCGAGTTCAGACCTTGTTGTTGATATTCCTAAGTACACTATCAACATGGTGAGTGAAAGTAATTAGTTAATAGCGTTCAGTTTTAAAGAAGGGCAATAACATCCATATGTTATTGCCCTTTTTCATTTTAGTCTTTAGAAATGCTGTCTATACTTCTACTAAACCTAAGGTATAACCGGAGATTAATATGTCACTTAAATGGATAGATTCACTGGATATCGCATTGGATTTACTTGAAAAATACCCAAATATCGATCCTGAAAAAGTCCTGTTTACCGATCTGCGAGAGTGGATCTTAGCACTGGACTCTTTTGACGATGATCCCGCGCACTGTAATGAGCGTATCTTAGAGGCTGTTCAAGCTTGCTGGATAGCCGAAAGTTAATCAGCACACATCCAGAATGTTCCGGTCGGTTCAGCCAGCAGCGCTAATATGTCCGCTGTAGGAGGTAAGGTTATATCGGCGTTAAAAACGATACTAACGGCAGTTTAATGGGGAAACGAGGTTTAGATCTGCTTGCTAGATATCCATCTTTGACTGATATCTCACACCTTGGACTATAAAGGTAGGATTTTCCCTATAAATTTCGTATAATCCGCGCGAATTAAAAACCTGATTATAAAAAAGGAAGCTTCTCATGGCTATCGAACGTACTTTTTCTATCATTAAGCCCGATGCTGTTGCAAAGAACAACATTGGTGCTATCTACAACCGTTTTGAAACTGCTGGCCTGAAAATCATTGCTTCTAAAATGATCCACCTAAGCAAAGAACAAGCAGAAGGCTTCTATGCTGAGCATAGCGAACGTCCTTTCTTTGGTGCACTCGTTGCGTTCATGACTTCTGGTCCAATCATGGTTCAGACTCTTGAAGGCGAAAATGCTGTTCTTGCTCACCGTGAGATCTTAGGTGCAACAAACCCAGCTCAAGCGGCTCCTGGTACTATCCGTGCTGATTTCGCTGAAAGCATCGATGAAAATGCCGCTCATGGTTCTGATTCTGTTGCCTCTGCTGAGCGTGAAGTTGCATACTTCTTCAGCGCTGAAGAGTTATGCCCACGCACTCGTTAATTCGAATGCTGGATGAAGAGAAGAAGCCTAATGGCTTCTTTTTTTTGATCTTAAGCCTGCTTATGAGTTCTCTATCTCTATTTTCGTCTAATGCTTAGTTACATCCCTTCATTAAATCCTTTCATTAAATTCAATATGATGCATGTCAAAAAAGTCGCTAAGCTGTACGTGTTTTATCTGTAAATCTCTTAGCGATTAATACCAATCGGTATAAAGATGTAATCGCTCAGCGAGAATTTAGCGCTTCTGAGGCAAGGCCCTTTATTGCTCCTCGGCTCTGGCATCCTGCTTCGCTCTACCTCCTATATCC
>SDWK01000240.1 GCA_004195335.1 Shewanella sp. | reverse complement strand
AAACTGCCTGAAAAAGTTGTTATTAATCAGTTTTTGCAGGTAAGCGGGGGTCTCTTTGTGCGACAAGACCACCACCTCTTTGATACGGGTAGATTGCTCACCTTTCAGGGCTCTCACCCCCAGCACAAATGGCCCGCCATAGCCGGTACCGGCAGCGATGACCACAGCCTCGCCCGGCTCGCCACCCGAGGTGTTGTTCTGGCTGCTTTGGCTATCCTCCGAGGGCACAAAGACCACTGGCAGGCTGGTATAGTCTTTGGAAGGAACCAGATTAAAGTTTGAGAAATGGCTCTTAGCCATCGTCAGGTAGTCGGGCTTCGCCGCAATATGCCCTACGATGAAGGCTAAAATCAAGGTGCTCCATGCAAACAAGAGCCACAGTTTCTCGAGATGGGGGCCTAAATTTTTTTTCATGACAGTTGCTGGTTGTTTGTTCATCAGCGAAGGGTAATTAAGATAGCTTGAATCGTCTGTAAGCTAGTTCACACTTGCATTTTATCGGATAACATTGCTATGACTTACTGCAGCGATTTTTTCTTTTTCTATAGGGGTAAATTCGACATTTCCCATAAGGGATATGGGAAATGTCTTTGAAACGTCAGTTTAGCGTAGAGGGACCATATCAGATACATGCCGAATACCTCACCCCATTACTTCTATTTATTCGAATGATATTTGCACCTTTACGTGATATTTGTTCAATACTTTAATTGTTAACCTGTGACTCATCGGCTCACCCGTTAGTCTTTTTAACAGTAAAGTTCGGGCCAAATTGAGGAGTATGTTATGAGAGTCATAAACCAATTTCCCGCCAGACCCGCAATGGATGGCGATGGAGTAAATATTCGCCGGGTGGCGGATTTTATAAATACCAGATTCGATCCTTTCCTGATGATCGATGAGATAAAGTCCGACGATAAGCAAGATTTTATCGGTGGCTTTCCGCCTCATCCTCACCGTGGCATCGAAACCTTTACCTATATCCGTAAGGGGGGCTTTGAACACAGAGATCAGCTGGGTAATGTAAAAGCAATTCGGGCCAACGATGTGCAATGGATGAGCACCGGACGCGGAGTTATCCATTCTGAAATGCCATTAGCCGATGCCAATGAGGGACTGCATGGTTTTCAGATCTGGGTAAACATGCCTGCTAGTGAGAAGATGCGCCCCGCCAGATATGAAGACAGCAGTGAAACTAAGAACCCGGAGTCAACGAATATTCATGGTGCAGTATTAAGAGCATTGGCCGGTAACTGGGCATTTGTAGAGCAACCCCGCATCAGCGCCCCGATACAGGACCTGGCTGGTGAGGCAGCGATTGCGGATCTGATGTTCCTTCCTAATTCGTTGGCCGAGCTACAACTCGATAGGCATGAATTTGTCGGCCTCTATCTCTACGAGGGAACGCTTATCGGCAACAGTAATGATGTTCAAGACTCCCAGTTTAAAAACTACGCTGCAGGCCAATATTTGATTCTGGATAGTCAGGAGATACTCAAGCTTCAGGCAGGGGCTGATGGTGCGGGGATGTTACTATTTACCGGACACCCGATCAGGGAAAAAATTGTCCATATGGGTCCTTTTGTAATGAACACTCAGGCCGAAATCGAGCAGGCAATTAAGGACTACCAAGAGGGGCGTTTCGGTGAGTTCCCGCTCTAAAGAGTTCACGCATCCTTGGTGCATTGGCTATAGGCTATCACTCATAAAGCCAGAGCGCTTTATTATCCAGTAACTCCCGGCTACTTGGAGACAGGTTTGGATTGGCGATCTCAAAGATTTTACGATTTTTGAGATTGGCCCGTTGTATTATAATTTAAGTTCCGCAATAAGTCGTGTAACACCCAAAACTTTCAGGCGCGGCCTTGGCGTAATCAGCGGCGCCGTTCTGTGGGGTATAAGGGGTAGATAGCACAGCAATCAGTTTCTCAAAGGGCTGATAATCCGCGTCTCGTTCGGCGGCCTCGATGGCATGTTCAACCTGATGGTTTCTGGGAATATAGAGCGGATTAACCCCATTCATCATCTTGGCTCTATCTGGTGTAGATAGGGTCTCTTGGGCCAGACGTGCTAACCAGGACTCACGCCACAGATTAAATTGTTCTGCATCTTTGAAAAGGGTCTGGCTGTCATTCGCACCGCTTTGAAGATCGCTGGCCAGTTGACGAAACACTTGGGTAAAATCGACCTCCTGTCCCGACATGGTCTCCAGTAGTTGCTCGCACAATGCCAAATCGCTTGCCTCTTCGGTCGATAAGCCCAACTTTGCGCGCATGCCTACCAACCAGAAATGATGGAACTTGTCCCAGAATCCGGTGACCGCCTCGGTAGCGAGTGCTATCGCCTGTTCACTATCGTCACTGATCAAGGGCAATAACGTTTCGGCCAATCTTGCTAGGTTCCACTGCGCTATCACAGGTTGGTTGTTATAGGAGTAGCGACCCTGTTCATCGATGGAGCTAAATACGGCATTAGAGTCATAGTTATCCATGAAGGCACAGGGGCCATAATCGATGGTTTCGCCACTAATGGTCATATTGTCGGTATTCATCACCCCATGTACGAAGCCGACCAGTAACCACTTGGCAACTAACTCGGCTTGTTTATCCCGCACCGCGCAGAGAAAATCCAGATAGGGCTGCGGACTCTCTTTTACCTGAGGATAGTGACGTGTTATCGCATAATCGGCGAGTTGCTTAACCTTGTCTTGCTCACCGCGGGCGGAAAAAAACTGAAATGTACCGACACGCAGATGGCTAGATGCGATGCGGGTAAGCACCGCGCCGGGGAGAAACTGGCTTCGCATGATTGACTCACCGGTCGTGACGACGGCTAATGCTCTGGTCGTGGGGATATTAAGGGCGTGCATGGCCTCACTCACGATATATTCACGCAACACTGCACCGAGTACCGCCTTGCCGTCACCACGACGTGAAAACTTTGTCGGGCCCGAACCTTTGAGCTGCAGATCCAGTCGTCTGCCATCGTTATCCCGCACTTCACCGAGCAAGAGCGCACGGCCATCACCCAACTGCGGGCTAAAACCGCCAAATTGGTGTCCGGCATAGACTTGCGCCAATGGCGATGCACCACAGGGGGTGTCACTCCCCGAAAACACGGCGGCTAATTTCTCAGAGTCGATATTGGCCAGGCCAATACTTTTTGCCAGAGACGAATTTAATTTAACTAATTCAGGACTCGGCGCCTTATCCCCTGAACAAGCAACATAAAAACCTTCCAATTGTTCTGCGTAACTGTTGTCGAATGTTAAACCTAGGTCTATTTCCATGCTGCTCATCGTTTATGTCCGTGTAGTCGAGATAATGACTCTTTGATATTCATGCCCCTACTTTAACCTAATCGACAACAGAAGGAGAACAAAACAGTGATCAAGATCACCTTCACATATCAAGGTACTACAATGCTAAGGATTATGGACTCTGAAACGAGTTCAGGGTGACAAGGGGGAATTATTGACTCATGGCTATCGATTTGCTGAAACATTCGCGGCTAAAGCCGCTCCTACACTGTAACCCGTTATATCCCTTCTCCACTATGCCGCCATTTTCTTCAAAGAGCTGATTCAAGGAACTGACTTTTAGCCATATTTCCCCTGTTGAATCAGCGAGTATCGACTATATTTAAACTCAACAATATTCATGGCCGAACTATATTAAAGCTCAACTACATTTAGCTTTAGCCGAGGTCGATCAATCTCCATAGGAGACAAAAAGATGTCGATGGTATTTCACCGGATCCGTACAGAACGCGGCTGTCAGTCTTATTTAATAGGTTGCAGTGAAACTAACTCGGCCATAATCATAGACCCTGAGATAAGTCAGATGGAGCATTATCTGGGCTTAGCCAGTCATGATGGACTGGCGATCCATTATCTGCTCGACACTCACACCCACGCTGACCATTTCTCGGCGAGTAAACAACTTGCAAATCAGTTGAACGTACCGGTCATTATGCATTGCAATAGCCCGGCCCCCTTCGTCGATATGTACGTCGATGATGGTGAAATAATCATAGTCGGTAAACTCAGGCTTACCGTAATGCACACCCCAGGCCATACTGCAGACTCTATATGTATAGTGATGAAAGATAGGGTATTTACAGGAGATACCCTGCTCTTAGGTGGAACCGGACGAACCGACCTCCCCACCGGCGACCCCGGACTGCTATACGATAGTCTCTTTAATGGCTTATTCAAACTTTCTGCCGATCTTAAAGTCTATCCGGCCCATGCCTACTCGGAGCGAACCCATAGCACCATCGGGGAGGAATTTTCTAATAACCCAAGACTGCAAAAGAAAGACAGGGTTGAGTTTATCGCCCAGATGCGGGCATTAGATCTCAAGATGCCGAGCCAACTGACCGAGTCGTTACGCACTAATTTAAGCGGCGGAAAAACCGTCGCACAATTTATCAGTGATGCCGCAAACAAGATCTCATTTGTCTCACTGGAGCAGGTGCTGCGTTATAGCCAATCGATAGTGCCGAAGTTTGTCGTACTCGATGTACGTGAACGAGAGGCCTTCGACAAAGGCCATATTAATGGGGCCATACATATCCCCAGAGGACAGTTAGAACTACGGGTCAACGAATTGCTGCCCGATCCAACCCGCCGCATCGCCGTCTATTGTGAGTACGGCAAGATCTCGGTTTTAGCCACATCTACCCTGAGGGAGATGGGCTTCATGCGCGCCGTCGCGCTGGATAATGGTTTAAATTTATGGCGGGAACTCGGTTACCCGTTAATCGCAAGCGCGAGTCAAAATGAGAATGATGTTTAACCTTTATCCTTTGAGTGCAATAAAGCTGTTTACTAAATAGACAGATTTGTTCTATAGTAGCACCTGATAGTCTCCCACGATCGGAGAGTATCGGGCGCTCTGAATGAGAGTAATACGAGAAAGTAGCAGGAGACAATGATGGCAGAACATCGAAAGTCCTCATCGCATATCGAGCACGATAGCAAGCGAGGCACAATTAAAGACAATGCGTTGAAAGCATTAGTCACAAGTGAACTATTTAAGATGAGGACCGAAAAACCGAAGAAAGGCAAAGGTTCATATAACCGCAAACAACAAAAGGGGCATAAGCTGAAGGGCTTTGCCCCTTTTGACTTTTTGACAGTCTCGCCAGCCCTCTTATAAATACGCTAATACACCATTCTGACAATCCCCTTTCATCCATAAAAATCAAGATAAAATCACCCGTCCTCAATATAGAAAGGTTGACAGTGATGGCCTCGAACATCAGTATTACTCTGCGCTTTGTGAGTTCATAATTAGCAAAGTTAAAGACGTTAACAACTAAGCCGCATAGAATATGGCTAGTGCCGCTAGCCGAGAGCTCCCCGCTACATGGCTCGATGTCCTCTTTAGAAACCTACAACCCCCTTCCTCGGCCCTCAGAATCAGGCCAGGATAGATGAGGAATTACCAGCAATGCAGACCCCAGATCCACTCCCTAAAATGGTTCCGTTCGCTTTTTTAGCGGTCGTTCTGATTTGGTCAACGACACCTCTGGGTATCGTCTGGAGCAGTGCTTCGGTTCATCCAACCATGGCCGTGTTATTACGTATGTTGCTAGCCTTGGTATTAGGCAGCCTGCTTTTAGTCATCTTTCGCATCCGTTTTCCCTGGACGAAAACCGCATTCAAGCTGTATGGATTTTCTTCCATCGGTATCGTCGGCGGCATGTTACTGAGCTATTTTGCCGCGCGATATTTAGCATCGGGAACCATGTCGTTGATCTTCGGCCTATCGCCGTTAATCTCAGGATTATTAGCCCAAAAACTACTTAATGAACCTAAGTTTGGCCCAATGAAACTGCTGGCTCTGGTGATGGCATTTGTTGGGCTTGGTGTCGTCTGTTCATCAAAATTATCATTGAGTTCAGATAGCTGGATTGGCCTGGTATTGGTGTTGACCGCCGTTTCGCTGTTCAGCTTAAGTGGTGTCTTGATTAAGACGGTGAAAATTAACATTCACCCCATAGCAAGCACTGTTGGCGCCTTACTGTTTTCAACGCCCATGTTCACACTCGCCTGGTTATTATTTGATGGAACTCTGCCTGTCGATACTTGGCAGCTAAAATCTATCTGGGCCATTATTTACCTGGGCGTGTTCGGCTCTCTGATTGGTTTTATCGCCTACTTCTATGTACTACAGAATCTCAAAGCCAGCACCGTGGCACTGGTCACTTTGATCACCCCTGTTTTTGCCATGACATTAGGCGCCACATTAAATGGCGAAGTAATCACCGACACTTTGCTCATCGGAGCCCTGTTTGTCATCGGCGGTCTGGCCCTGTATCAATTTGGCGAAAGGTTACAGAAGTTACTGAAACGAGATAGGGTTAGGAACTAGCTCCTAGATTCTAGGTTCTAGCTTCTAGAACCTCTTTCTATGCCATGCTGTCTTTTGTGAGCCCTAACGTGGCCTTATGTGTTAGTTTGAAAGTAGTGCCATCATTGTCTTTCGCCTTGTACATATTGTCATCGGCCACTTTTAATAAGCCACTCAGTTCGGTGGCATCGATAGGGAAGAAGCTCACACCGATACTCGCATCGACCAAAAGATTAATATCTTGGTATTGGATGGGTAATGCCAACTCTTCGGCCAGTTTGTTGATCACCGTTATCACCTGTGTGGCATTTTCGATGGGTTCTAACCAGATAATAAATTCATCGCCCCCAATTCTGGCAATAATATCTGATGAACGCACCGTCTTTAATAGCTTCTTAGCCACCTCAATTAATACAGCATCCCCTGCGGCATGACCATGGCAATCATTAACGGCCTTGAATCGGTCGAGGTCGATAAATAGCAGTGCGGCACTCTGCTTGGTACGTCCACAGCGAGCGATTGCAGTCTGTATCTGCTCCTCAAACGCGCTCCGGCTGTATAGCTTCGTTAGGCTGTCATGATTAGCCAAATGCTCGAATTCTTCACGTTGCTGATGCAGTTCTTTTGTTTGACGTTCCACCTCTAATTGCAGCTGTTCTTTCTTAATGGTTGTCTCCTCCAGGGAGTGTTTCATTAAGTTAAACTGCTGGGCAAGAACCGAAAGTTCATCGGTATCCTTGACCACGATACGACTATTAAGGTTGCCCTTAGTCAGATCTTTTATCCCAAGAGTTAGCGCGTTGAGGTTAGTGTTAAATGTTTTTAACGTAAGTAGAGTGAGGATAAGGACGACCGCCGAGCCGACAATAAGCAGTATAATTACCGCATATAATATTTTTCGTTGTGATAGCGCTGAATCCTTGATTGCGAGTTGTTGTAATTTACCTAAGTCTTCATTCATCGACTGAATAGTCATGCTATATCGCGCAGAAAGCATACCTGAAGGCGAAGTAATTCCGTGCTTAACATCGACTTCCAGGTTTTTTTGGGATAGATCAAGCAAGGCCCCAATGTTAGCGTTCATTCTAATTAAGTTAGCGACTATGACATTTTTATTATTTTGACTGAACTGCTTTTCAGCTAATAGCAATTTAAGCTCTGCATGGGCAATACGGGTTTGAGCTAAAGCATCTTCATCATGATATTGCTGCAACAACCAGAGTTGGCTACTGAGATAATCAATTTTGTGTTCGATATGGCTAACCTGATGTAACTGCGAATTGGTCTCCATCTGAATGTTTTTAAGCGTGACAAAAGAGAGCAAAATAATACTTGTCAGCATCAAGCTCAATATCAGTAATATTTTAAGACGTAAGGATACTTTCATCTTTATGCCAATGTTATTAAATAGGTTAATAAGCCAAAGAAGCAGTGATTTTTTTTAATCAAAGACTCATCGATTAAAATGCTATTTTTCCGTGATGCTATCTTTCTACAAGTTTGATTCGAGTTTTCCCACTTGCTCTAACGCCCTGCTATCGATTAACAACCTGAAGTCCGGCATACCCTTGTTATCGGTGATTGACCCCGTTGCTATCGCCCACCTAGCTTGGGTCTGTAGATTAGATAACAGCACATTGCTCAGTGAGAGTCGAAATAGATAATCACTCCATCCCCACTCAAGCTGTGCCACCGGAATATTAAGAGAATCACTTATAATATTTTTAGCTTCCTGAGGATATTCAGAGATAAAGTTTTGCGCTTCTTCGATTGCGGCCAAAATTCTCACATAGGATTCCAGACTCTTTTCTAACGACGCTTTTTTTGCAATTAAATTAAAAGAGAGGTTGTATATTCCCTTGGTCTGAAATTGACTGATTTGGTCGCCATACTCTTTATTAAGCTGATAACCTAAGGGCTCCCAAATTGAGATGGCATCGACTCTACCCGACAACAGGGCTGGGCCCAGCTCTGATGCATCCATAAATACGCGATTAAATTTAATCGCTTTATTACCGGTCAGGATCATGTACGCATAGATAAAAAACTCACTGGCACTGGACTCAACCATACCCACTTTTTTCCCCTCCAAAAATTTAGCTTCTGTTATGGAGGCGCTTTTTAAAGTGATGAGTTTGAGATCGTTATCTGACTCGACAAAACTGGCCAAAACGGTGAAGTCTTGACGCAAAAAACTATTAAACATCACCACAGATTCTGAGCTGGTCGCTAAATCCACCTCTCCATTGGCCATCATGCTAAAACTCCGATGTCCGCCCCTGACAGGCAATAGCTCAACATTCACGTTATGTTTTTCGAACAGGGATAACTTTTGAGCGATAATTAACGGTGAACTTAATGCTGTAGTCGATACAGCGATCTTAATCGGTGCTGTAAATGCCTTATTTGTATTTTCTGTTTGCCCGCCCACGGTAAGGTATATGACGATTCCTACAAAGACTATAATCAGCGACAGTTTCTTTATCATTCCCATACCTATGCTGAATAACAATTCATTTCAAATTGTAGTTCAGGACGTCAGTGAGTGCTTATTCCTCAGTTAGCTTAAAAATAAGCTCGCTAAAGAAAAGGTAACAGGGCTAGACTCTCATCGCCCCTAAATACCTTGACCAAAATTAATGAGTTGAGCGTATTCCACTGGAAAATGTTCCATGCAGCCATTTGTGACTTCTGGGGGCTCATCTTCAAACAGGGCTTTGACCTCCCAGAATGAATCATTAATCCTGCAAAATGCGTCGATCATTCTTGGATCAAAATGCGTACCGCGTCCTTCGAGCATTATGCTTTCGGTCTGATCACGACCGAAGGCTTCTTTATATACCCTTTTACATGAGAGCGCATCGAACACATCGGCAATTGCCATGATCCGGGCCGCAATGGGAATATCATCGCCGGACAAACCGTTTGGATAACCGCTCCCATTCCACTTTTCATGATGATAATGGGCAATGTCTTGAGCAAACTGTAAAAACGTAGGCCCATCATTTTCCGTCAGCTCATTGGTTAAGGTATTGATAGATGAGCTAATCGCGTTACTGCCATAGGTCGTATGTCGCTTCATTATCTCAAACTCAAACTCGGTAAGTCTGGCAGGTTTAAGTAAAATATCGTCCGGTATTCCCACCTTACCTATGTCATGAAGTGGGGCCGACTTATACAGTAACTCTATATTTATGTCCGACAAAAAATCATGAAAATCTGGATGTTCTTGTAGCTCTTTTGCCAGCAGTTTTACATAGGTTTGTGTCCGTCTGAGATGCTGGCCTGTTTCGTTATCTCGAGTCTCGGCCAGAGTCGCCATACTGAGAATCGTCACATCCTTGATGACGGCGAGCTCCCGAGTTCGCTCCGCGACTCTTAAGGTCAGTGTCTTATTGAGTTTTTTCAGCTCCTGCTCGGCACACTTTCGACCGACTGAAGCTCGAGCCCAAAACCAGATGAGTATCAAACCTATGGGATAGATGATCAACGCCGGATACAAAAACTCCATCTTCGATAGAACCAAAGCCGGACCCAGCGCCAAATTGGTATTAACTATGATGATCCGCCACTCATCGATAAAGTGATCCCTGTTGGCCACTCTTTTATCTATGTCTTTGATGGGGTGCACGGTAGCGAAGGTAACCAGACCATTTGAATTCTCAACGCTGCCCTTCTCAACCATAGATATGGCCTGCCAAAGCTCCGGATTCTCTGCACCGAAACTTTGTTTATGATCGAGCATAAACCCCCACTCCTGAGAGCGGTCTTTGCTCGATAACCAGTAGCCATCCTTATTCAATAGTGCCCCCTCTCCCGGAGCCAGCATCATCTGGTTCCTGAACTTATCGAGCAATAAACTGGCGAAATAGTTTAGAACGATAACCCCTTTCAACTTGCCGCTTTTATCCCGTAGTGGCTTAGCAAACCTGATCATTGGCTTCAGGGGTTGTTCGATAACGCCATTTTCCACATTAAGATCGAGTGCCGAGATATACATCTTATCAGCGGTAATAGCGGCCGCTTCCTGAAAGTAGTAGCGCTTTGACTTGTCTTGCAACAGCTCGGGGGCAACTGCGACCGCTTGATCATCGAAATAATCGATCCGAACCAGCTCCATTCCGGAGGGAGCGATAAGGCGAATTTGATCATAGAGTTGGCTGGTATTGGCTAAATTCAGAAACTCCCTCTCGATATGCGCTTTACTGTCATCGATTCCACTATTCAAATAACTTTCAACATGTTCACTAGCGGTTAAAAACTCTAGGTGAGACATGACCGTTGTCAGATCATGATGAGCTAAGTTGGTGCCAATCTCTATGCCAGCTTGTACCAGCGCCTGTTGTTTGGCTTGTTCGAAATTGATAAACAAAGAGTTTGCCAGCATTAATGCGGCGATATTGAGCAGAGTCAGGGGAATAAATAGTGTAAAAAAACGAGCCCGAACCAGTCGATTAAAACCAGAAAAGCGTTTATCCCTATCGCCGACTTGGTTACTGAATATCAAGCTCCGCTCCCTATCCTTGTGGTATTACTTCCATTTTGCTAGCAATCGAGCACCTTAAAAGGATCGATTTCGACCCTTTAAATCTAGCTCACAAAGTAGTTTTAAGCCAATAAGCCTAATACCTAATTAGGAGTAATTAAATGAGCTATAAATTGAATATTAACTCAGGTTAAATAGAACAAGGAGAGAATGCCTAGGTATTGAGCCCTGATGAAATTGGAATTTCTATTATGGTTCTAGACTGAGAGTTCTGAACATGGATCCATTTGCAGGTCGAATAGAGGAATAGCGTTGAGAAAAAGACTTTCAGGTAGTATCTATGAGTGCACGAATAAGCACCCACCCGATCCCCCTCTACACCAGCCTGAATTCAATAAAGTGGGGCACTATATTCACATTCTGTTATTCACTTTATTCATTGCTTGAAGCTTCTTTTGCAATCGGGTATCAAGCTTTAACCACAACTGTCCGGTAGGACTCACCTCTTTCATTACGGTATAGCCCGAGACTTTCCCCACATAAAAACGGGAAAACTTGTCGGCAACAAATGAGGTTTGAGCAAACAGTTCCACCTCACCTATGGGCTTACAGGTAAGATTTATGGGGGAGGTATTGGTCAACTTAAAATTGACGATCTTCAAGGTCTCCCCTTTCTTCGTCATCGACTGCTTATTTAATATATCCATCTGCTCGAGATAAACCGTTTTTCCTTCACAAAAACCGGGGATCTTGACCCAAGACCCGACGACTAAGGGAAGTAAGTGTTCATTGTTTTCACTATGCTCAGAATTAAGATACGTGATAATCCCGATCCCACTACCCATAGCTAAGAGGGTACAGGTGGTGACGGCTAGCTTAACTAAATTTGAAGACATAAGTTCTCCATGGCAAACCATAATCGGCTCAAGATAGACTCGTGCAGGTAAAGAACAGGTCGTATCGATGGGTGTCAAAAATATTGGCAATAAAGGTATCTCACTGAGCAGTAAACATCCAGCGATGGTTTCAAATAATTTCGGATTTTAACTTTACAGTCCAATAGGTTAACTCACTGCAACAGAGTGAATATACGCGTTAACTATTATAAAAAGTCAGGTTGATAAGCATGAGTGACGAGTGAATGGGAATTAGCAGAGTATTCCTCTGTTTTAAACAAAAAAACGGGGTGAGGGAATGTCATCATCTCGTCAGCTAGATAAAAGCTTTCTCTGTTCCTTAATTAAAAGCTTCCTTCTTTTAATAGGACACACACATCTTGATGGGATCGTCATTGGATAAATTGAGGGCTCGAACGAATCCTCATGATTTCGTCATTTCATAAAGTGAGGCACGAACTTGTACGGAATCCAAGGCGCTTGAAGCTGGTTCCCGGATACCTAGCTCCTCGCCTCTGTGTTCCTCGTCCCTCTATTTCACATCATTGAGATTTAGTTATAACCAAGCACAAAGTCTTTCTCTTCATTAATGATATCCGCCTTATAATTAAGACATTGAAAATTGGCGGCTAGCTCATTACTCGCGAGTAGCCTAATGACGTAGTCGACTCTGCAACGATAATGGTTAGAGGTTTGATAGAGATATTGGTTAATCGTAAAGTTTAGCTGTTTGGGCATGGGGGCGGTATAAGACATAAACTGTTCCTCAGGTTATTCATTAGCACCTCAAGTGAGACTTGTGAATGCTAACCAGTACCCAGATAAAAGCATTTACTATGCCAAGCAAGCCAAACGACACCAAGCCTCTCGATGTGCACCGACATACGACAAGGAAACACGAGGAATAAGTCGGGATAAGCGGCTGTTTTTATTGAGATGAGTTAAGCATTAAAATTTTGATAAAATCGGGCTGATAAATAGCAGGCTCATGATGTCAGATTAGGCCAAGGATATAATCAGCGACACAGTTTCTCATTTTGCCACTCACCTTTGCTGGTGAGTTTTCATTTTGCAAAGCCAAACGCTGCCTGGCAGCTTAATCGTCAAGTTTCGAGATAAATACCCGACTGATGTCTTTTCCCCACAGCTGAATGATTTTTCTCGTTTTATCCTTATTCCAGAAGCACTTTCCAAAAAGGATAATGCCCGCACCTTCGATATCCCGGCGATCTTTGATGTTGAACCTGTTGAATAAACTTGTCTGAAACTCTTCGATGGGAATACCGACATCCCGACTATCTGAGGGGTTCAGCCACTGCATCGCCTTATCGATATGGGATACTGTGCCCCAATACATACGTGGCGCCCCATTTTCTGTTGGCTCTGCATCGGCAAAGTTTACGAAAAGGTTTTTTGCTCGCCAGCGGTACTTATCATCGGTATACACCCAAAGCTCTGACTCAGCCAGTTCGCTACCTCTGAGCAGGCTATGAAGAAGCTTCTCCAGCCCTTGAGTTGAAACTCGCTTATCGTCCGTTAAGTTTGGTTGACTCTTGTTTTCAGTCTTGCTGTTATCGTCTTTGGCACTCTCAGCAACGATGCTGTAAGCCTCATCACTCTCTCTTATCTCACTCTGACCCTGATCAGCTTGTAGCGACTTTTCCTTAGAGACAGGTTTAGCACTCGCCTTAGATCCATGAATAGAAGGACGTCTGGTGAAATCGATGATCAAGGCGTCACTATCAACCACCAGCTGATTAACCTCGACAGCATCTTGCTCTTCCCTGGCTTTGGCCTGTGAAGGTTTAAACTCTTTGCAGTTTGCCTGATGATAGCGGGAGCCGAAACAAGCGGCTTTACCGTCAAGCGAGGCCTTACGATAGTAAGCTTTCCCATGACACTCAGGGCAGATAAGCGATTGCCGATATCGTTCGATATCCGTATCGCTAAGCTTTTGAAACTTGAACACCGAATAGGTGACAGGCTTATCTTCATCAAACATACAAATGGCATCAAGCATGGTGTCGACTCAAGGTTAAGAATTGCATAAGTTAAGTGTGTATCTGATGCTCACCAGTTAAAAGGGGTGATCGACCATCACCCAAGTGTTTGTTCCTTCGTTGGAGTGAGCGATATCGGTCCTGATGACCAGCCCCGCCATTAACGCCCTTAAGGATACGCCAAAATCGAACTTCATATCCGCCAGCAGCTCATCTGCACTATATTCGGCACCGACCCTACCCGCCTCGACAAATCCCACCAGCTGAAACCAGTCAAGCTTAAGAAATTTAAGCCAGTTCACATCCTCAACGGGGTTAGACTTCAGGGTGTATCGATATTCGGCGCTACCATAGATGACGGCCTTATCATGGAAACGATTCTGATCGAACCCCCGCATCCGATAGAAGCCCCCCAAGGTTGCAGCCTCATTATAGGGTGCATTATCTTCCACCATCCTGCTACCATCCTCAGCATACTCTAATGACCAGGAAGGTGAGTATCCGGTCCAGAAGTTGAGGGCCAATATTCTTTGATGGGCATACTCTGACTCTCCAAAGGAAAAGTACTTACTCATATCGAGGTTAATAAAAGTCCACTCGTGATCGGAGTCGAGCCAGGCTGCATCATGGGAAATCGAGAAATATTGACTGCTACCCGTAGAGGGGTTAATTGAAAAATCGGTATTATCATAGAGCAGACCCAATTCGATGGCGTGCACCGTGCCATCCAGATCCCCCTCTTCAAATTCGAAGCTTTGATAACGATTGAACTGGCGAAGCACCAATACCGTGGCGCCACTTTCCAAAGGGTTCCACGCCTCCCCACCACTGGGCGGCGAGATGAGTAGTCCGTTCTTAAGCTTATATTCAACTAAACCTCTGTCGGCTGTGGCACCGATAGGCAAGGTGTACTCTAACTTGATATCGAACCAATTTGAGGCCCCATCGGCTTGAAGATATTGAGTATTGATTGAATCATTGCTGCCGGGTAAAGGGATAGCCTCGGGTGTCGGTGTGATACCGCTACCGGTATAGGCTCGCTGATCCGGGTAATAACCTAGCATTCCATAAACACTGAGATAAAGGCGCTCGGTGTGGGGCAATTTAAAGTTCCATACACCACCTCCGACCGCCTTACTCACCTCGCCACCGAATACGGTCCCCCCTATGGTCATTTGGTCTTGATAGTAACCACTGAGCATGCCGCCGACACCAAAATTTAGCCCCATAGATTCGGTACTAAACAGATAGGGCAAAATCAGACGCTCTTTTACCCGATCCGGAGTTTCGGTACGGTTGACCGATGCTTTTACATTTGCTGCCGGTGCGGCCTGCAGTTGACCGAGGAAAATATAGCCACACAACAAGATGCCGGTGCAAACAGAGCCAATAACCTTTCCATTACCCATAAGTACTCCGAAATCCTTTCAGTAACAATGATATGTTAACGACAAAAAACTGATAAAAGCTTAATTATTCAACTTGCCACAGTCGCATATGGAGCGCAACCGATATGCAGAAAACACAAATAAATTAGTGGCGAATTGAGATGGTTATCATCACAGGTGCGTGGTCAGTACTCTGACTGTCGCGCTCAAACCTTGGGTTGATGAGATGCCTGTCATAGGTCTCATACCTGCCCACCTCGGCCAAACTGCGACTATTTTTGATATCAAACTCACTCGAAAGTAAGATGTAATCCAGCACGGACCCTTTAGCAAAGTAATAATGCGTTGCTGGCCGTTGTTGGCAGGAGAGGCTGTACTGACCCGATTGATAGAGCTCATAAGCATCTTTAAGCCTATGGTCTCGCAGTTGGTGCTCTATCTCTCCCTGCTGAGGGTCAGGTTTAATCCGGGTATCTACAGAGGTCAGAGCGGCCAGTACTCCGTCACTTAACATATCATTAAAGTCTCCCATTAATACCATGGGATTGCCCGTTTGAGTGCGGCGATCGACCATAGCATAACGCAGCAGCGCAGCCTCGCTGCCTCTTTGTATGCTCGAGCCCCATTGACCCAATGCCTCTATGGAGAGCAGCTGGCCGACATTTCCACCAAGTGACCCCGTTGGGAGTTTCGCCAGCCCGTTCAGCGCTTGAGCATCAAAAAGTGGACGTTTAGATTTAAAGTGCACCACGTAGCAATCGCAGGACCCTAATTTGGGCAAAGAGATGGTTGCCCTTAATGGTTTTCGACTAAAACCAAAGTCATCCTGTAGCCCCATCATGGATGCCCAGTCATCATCCACGGTGACATTGTGAACCTCGGTGATGGGATAACGCGATGCTAAGGCCACGACGGGCTTGCTATAGATAAAGTCATCGACAACTTCGGGGGCATCTAACACGGCAAAGTATTCCAGCCCGCAACGCTTGGTTAATTGCGCCAGGGCGGCTGGGGTAAATACCTCCTGAAACCCAATGACATCAGGCTGGTGCTCATTAATGTAAGTCGCGATCCAATCTAGCTTCTTCTGCCACTGCTCCTGAGTATAGATATTCTCAAATTCATAAAATGCCCCTGGCGGCTCAATGAAGTTGAACAGATTGAAGGTGGCTATCTTAATAAGCTCTGACGCATCCGAGCTGTTAGGCGGTTTAATATGCAAGCAGGAACCTTTAGTCAATGACAACTAATTGAATAGGATTAGATTACAATGAAACAGCCCCTAGAGCTATTTCATTACCTTGCTTAACTCACACATAACAAAAGTTCACGCAAAAGGGTAAAGATTTCATAGGAAGAAGCCCGCGTCACATCTTTGCGATCTGGCGCTGTTGACGATATTCATTGCACGTTAGGATTAAAACCTCTTTTTCCTCTCAACTCTTACTTTTAGCTTCTCACTCATCAAGGACCACCATGCAAGACACCTCAATCGAACGAGTAAAGCGGGCTTTTATTGCCGGTATATGGGCAACGCTCGTGAGTATAACGATTGGCTTTGGATTTAAAATTTGGTTAGCTCAGTGGGTTGCCAAAGAGGATCTCGCGCTCTATCACACCGTCGTCGATATCATCTCTTTGTCACTGATCCTGATGACAGGTTTTCGCTCCTCCATGGTGGTGAGCTATTCCCAGACTCAAAATGATAGAGATATCACCAATATATTTCGCTACACCTTAATCGCGATGGTACTGCTCACCTGGGGAGTCGTGCTGCCTTACATAAAACATAGATTGCATATCGATGTGGAATACTTTCACTTGGTCGGGATCATCTTAGGGATGGGGTTTAAGGTCTATTTTACCAATCAAATAGCCATGTACCGTATGTATACCATCTCCAATAAAGTCACCTGGATGGAACCTTTGAGTCAGGTGGTGATCTTTCTGGCTTGCTTCTACCTGCTACAACAGACCGCCATTGCTTCGCTATTTTTCAGCTTAATGCTCTCCTCTACCGCAATGGCTGGCTTTATGTTTATCAATCGACGAAAACAGGTCGCAACCACACCCTTAGCCTCAGTAAACCTGGATCCTGGTCTGCGCAACTTTGTGAAGAAGAGCTTTACCGCTTCACTCGAAGCGGGGGCAAGTATCTTGATGATCTATATTACCGTCCTATTGACCATTGGTCATTTCAGCATCGATGAGCTCGGTGACTTTCAGGTTGTCGTACGGCCCATCATCGCTTATCTGACCCTGTTATTTGTCTTCCCTATATACCGATTTGTGTTTCCCGAGCTCGCGGTCTGTGTCCGTAAAAACGACCTTGAACAGATAAAACAGATAAAGCTCTGGGTATATAAGCTTGCCATTATCATAGGTGCCAGCTTCTTTACGATTATGCTGTGCTTTAGTCACGAGATAGTCAGCTGGGTATTTCCACCTCAGTACAGCAAGGCCGCCCCCGTCTTGATGCATTTCTCCATGTTTTTTGTATTTATGATGCTCAATGCCTATCAATTAGCCTTCATTAAGGCTCACGGGCTATTTACTCAGAGTTTGATCATCAGGCTCAGTGGAATCGGAGCTCTCATTGGTAGTTACTATATCTACAGCCGAATCACAGATAATGTCGTTGCGGTGATCTTAGCTTTGGGAAGTGGGTATCTGTTGATGTTCATCTTATCGAGCATAGTTGAAAGGCTGATAGTAAAGCGCGTTAAGAAGAACGCTATCACAGATTAGCCATTGATTTTGTAGGTTAAAGTGAAATCACACATCACAAGCCTCTAATTACACAGTTCAGGCTTGTGAGCTTTTACCATTTTGACTATCACTGCTTTCATGGTTACTTTTATAGTTAAGAACGGAAATATCTGTAGGCTTAGGTTTAAACACACGTACACGATTTCGACCTAAATCCTTAGCTTCATAGAGTGCTAGATCCGCCTGAGTTGTCAGATCCACAAGATCCGAGTCTTGAGTCGGTGCGATACTGGCAACACCAATACTGACGGTAATAAACTCACTGGTCAGTGATGTATTATGTGGTAGACACAGGCGTTCAATATTATATTGGCAACGTTTCGCAGGCGCGATACAGTCTCGGGCATGAGGCAGCAACACGACAAACTCTTCACCACCATAACGGGCAACAAAATCAGTATTCAGGTTCAGGGTTTGACTTAATGCCAGAGCGACTTCACGTAAACATTGATCGCCGGCAAGATGGCCGTAGGTATCGTTGTAGAGTTTAAAATGATCGATATCAATCATCATCAAGCCAATTTTAGTCTCTTCTCTTATCGCTTTTTGCCACAATGCTTGCAGAGTCTCATCGAAGCAGCGTCTGTTAGGAATTTTAGTTAACCCATCGGTTTGAGAAAGCTCTTCTAGCTTACGTTTTGCTTCATTAAGATCATGGGTTCTCTGCTCCACCTCATGTTCAATCAGCACAGATCGTCTTAAGATGGCATAGATATAGGATGCCCCCAGCAAGACAAATAGTCCGCCGAATATCGCTATCATATAGGGCAGTTTACCTCTTCGCTCAGCAACATATCCTGTACTGGGAGCGGCAACAATCGCCCACTGCCTACCACTAAACCGAGCCAGTGACTTTTCATAAGCAAAGGTTTGTTGCGATGAATTCAAAGAGAGTGCTTCAGGGAAGTTTGAATAGAGGCTGGTGTCGCTATTTTCGGTTTTGTCTTCAAGGGAAAAGTATATTCCATGGGCCGAGGTCCGCTTGATCGCACTATCAAACATATCACCGATACGATAAACCCCCAGCACATACCCACGAAGCTGGTCACGACGTTTAATGACGGTTGTGGGCTCACCCGTGTATATGGGTACAAAGATGCGGATCCCTTTTTGATTTGAGTGATATTGAAGCAGGCTGATGCCGGGTGATGCCACCGACTGGTCCAGATCTCGTGCCTTCTCCAAGGTCTCGACTCTTTTATCACTGGAGGAGAGATCGAACCCCAAGACCATCTCGTTACCGGCGATAGGCACAACGTAAGAAACGGGGAAGTAACTATCTCGGTTAAGGGCGCGGATCATACCTTGGGAACCCACTTCGGTGATGTCGAAATCGGGAAACTCGTCGCGCCTCGAATCTTCATAGGCCAACCTTTGATTCTCGAGTATTTTTGGCGCCCATTCCAAAGCCTGAATATCTTGATGCCTAACCAGAAAACTGTGGGCAATTCGGTTAAATTCGGCTGAACTTACATCATCTGAGCTATCAAACAGGCCTTTAATGGCAAACAACACCTCAATATTGAGTAATAACTCCCTCTCTAAGGCCGCCGCTTTATCATCGACATCCTTGTGAAAATCATGCTCAATCGCTTTAGTCTCTTCTTCATAGAAACTTATTCCCATATAGGCTGAAAGGCTTAGGCCAATAAAGGTAGCGGTTAAAAGAATGTATTTTGAGAAAAAATTCATACCGAAAGAGGTATCCATAGCAACAGGCATCTAACCTACATCTTACACGAGAGAAGAGTTGAAAGTTAACAACTTTGTTACATGTGATGAAAATATTGTTCGTCAAAGAATATAATACTCATCATAAAAAAGTCGTATTTAGCTCGGTGCGATTATCAATCACTGTAAATGGGTCATTCCGGAGAGTGGCCTCTGGGGGATTTAAAATCGATGACATCGCCTGGATTAACTTGGTTGGCTTTATCGTCAACACAGACTCTATTTCCCCCCGACTCCTTTGCACTCATAAGTGCACCTATTACCTTTGAGGTAAAGTCATTTGGGTCGCACCTTTGGGTTGGTTTGATAGTCATCCCACCCAAGCTAATGGTGAGGTATTCAGAAACGGGTGAAGCTTCGAAGGGGATATAAATCTTTTCTACATTAGAGCGACATTTATCGGCAAAAATAGCAGGGGTTTCTGTATTGGGCAGCAAAATAGCAAACTCCTCCCTACCAAATCTAGCCACCAGATCAGAATTTCTACTCGATGTATTCAACAGTTCCTTAGCCACCTCCTTTAAACATTGATCCCCCACACCATCACCATAATGCTCCTTGTATAGCTTGAAGTTATCGATCTCCACCATAATCAATGACAAAGCACTGCCATCACGAATAGCCCTCAGCCACTCAGTCTCAAATTGAGCATCGAATTGGCGACGATTAGCGACCTTGGTCAGTCCATCGATAAGGGCGTTATCCTCAAGTTCCTGATTAGCCTTATGCAAAGCGTGAGTTCGTTTACGAACGTCCGCCTCAATAAGCACCGAGTGCTTTATAACAACATGGATATACGTACCGGCAAGCAATACAAACAAGATGCAGAAACTCCCACTCATCATAGGCAGTAAGCTTCTACGTTCGGCGATATAACCTAAGGTAGGCGTAGCCACGAGTGTCCATTGCCGTCCACCGAAACGGCGCAAGGGCTTGCTGTAATTAAATTCAGCCAAGGCCTTATCTTGAACTTGTTCCGTAGCAAAATTGGTAAAGAGTTGAGCCGCACTAATACCGGTATTATCAATTAAACTCAAATTAATCCCTTGCACGCCGGTATGTCTTACCGCAGTCTCAAATATATCTCCGATTCGATATACACCGAGCACGAACCCTAAGAGCTTTTCACGGCGCTTGCTTAACGTCGCGGGTTCACCATCATAGATAGGCATAAACACAAGCACCCCTCGCTGATCTGAGGTTTCCTGAACCAGCCTGATACTTTCGCTCGCCAGAGGTAGATCTAAATCCATTGATTTATTTATTATTTTAAATCTTTGTTCATTAGAGGCGAGATCGAGCTCCTGAGCCAGCTCATTACTCTTATCAGACGC